>NZ_LWGF01000159.1:0-898 GCF_001635355.1 Oleiphilus sp. HI0125 | reverse complement strand
TTCCATCGCTTAAAACTTTATCAAAGGAAGAGTACTCCGCATTTAGATCATCTTACCTTCAGGTCATTAGCGCAGATAAAAAACGTTCGTTATCAGAGTGGTTGGGTTTTGAGTTGTTTCGTAATCCATGTGATCGCTTTTTTGGCTTAGCTAAGCCGGTTAAGCCTAAGTACAAAAATATTGAGAGTATCGGCGGCTTTTACCGCATTGCCGTGNCCAAATTCGTTCAAATGGGGACGAGAACAACTCGTGATCAATTGGCGGCTATTGAGGCCGCTGGTAAAGCGAGCGGTATTGACTTGGCTGGTACCAAGTTAGCATTGAATATTTCAACGAAAGAATTCACTACAGCCTGTAGTGAGCTGAAGAAAGCTTACCCTCTGCTGACGCCTCGATTGATAAAAGGTCTATTAGCGGCAGCTGAAGTGGATGGCAAG
Organism: Oleiphilus sp. HI0125; assembly: GCF_001635355.1. Lineage (NCBI taxonomy): Bacteria > Pseudomonadati > Pseudomonadota > Gammaproteobacteria > Oceanospirillales > Oleiphilaceae > Oleiphilus > Oleiphilus sp. HI0125. The sequence goes on along the minus strand of NZ_LWGF01000159.1, from coordinate 461 downwards.
GTCTGTGAGATTGAGCAAAAACTTGTGTCGATTCTCGCTGCGATTTGGGATTTACCGCTTCCAACTTTGGAGATGTCCGAGGCTGCTTAAATCGAAGCAGGTACTTTTTACTGCTTCTCTGGTGAAAGCCTAAGTCTAGTTCTCATGATGTGCACGGCTGTCTGATGGTGCATTATCTCGCTCAACCATTGAGTAGTCACGAGATACCTCGGCCACGCGTAAACGATATTCTTTAAACACGCCTCCACGGCCTTTGGCTTGCGCAAAACGGTGGGCCTCTAGGTTTCGCCATTCCTGAATCGCCGCTTCATCTCGCCAGAAAGAGAGTGACAGTATCTTGTTCTCATCTACCAGACTGCCAAAACGTTCAATTGAAATAAAACCCTCAATAGTTTAAAGCATTGGTCTAAGTGATGCTGCAATGTCTAAATACTCTTGTTTCTTACCTTCGGTTGGGACAA
>NZ_LWGF01000158.1:0-962 GCF_001635355.1 Oleiphilus sp. HI0125 | reverse complement strand
GACTTCCCTGCTCATCGTCTTCGACCTGCCAGATCTGAAGCCACTCATAAGCACCAGCATCCTCATGCTCTTCGCTTTGTGCATCTTCTTGCAGGAACTCTTCAAAAATAGCCGATACATTTGCCCGCAACTTGGCTTGCCTGGCAACTAACGCGCCCCAACTTTCTTCATTCATAGCCAGCACAACGGCATCTTGTGCAGCTTCTTCATCAGGCAATTGCTGAGTCTGCTGATCTTTATACCCCTGTATTGCGTGCTCTAAATCGCGCAGGTAACAATATGCCTCTAACAAACGATCAACCCACTCACTAGGCAGATAATCTTGTTCAGCAAGTGTTTGATAAGCGCTTTGCAGACCAGTGTCTTGGAGTCTTAAGTCACGACCTCCGTATATGAGCTGCGCGGCTTGCGCAATAAATTCAATCTCACGAATCCCACCGCTACCCAGCTTAATGTTTCTATCGCCACCTTTGCGATGCACCTCAGACATAATAAGTCGCTTCATATCTCGCAAAGCTTGAAAGCTCGAATAGTCGGGATATTTACGATACACAAATGGCTGAATGATACTCTTCAGCAACACTGCTCGGTCATTTTTGGTACCGGTGATTGCACGCGCCTTCAGCATGGCAAAACGCTCCCATTCACGACCTTGTGTTTGGAAGTAATCTTCAAAACCGCGCAGATTCAAAGCCAAGGCACCGCTAGTTCCATAAGGCCGCAGACGCATATCAACGCGAAATACAAAACCCTCTGCCGTTTGAGCATCCAACATATGAATCAGCTTCTGCCCCAACTTTGAGAAAAATTGATGATTATCAATGGGCTTTTTTGGATGGTCTGTCTCGCCCTTTTCAGGAAAGGCAAAAATTAAGTCGATATCAGAAGACACATTGAGCTCGCGCGCACCTAATTTACCCATGCCGAGCACAATCATTCTCTGCTCTTCGCCATCAGCGTTG
>NZ_LWGF01000157.1:0-11980 GCF_001635355.1 Oleiphilus sp. HI0125 | reverse complement strand
CTTATGCGGTATTAATCCGGTTTTCACCGGGCTATCCCCCACTACTGGGCAGGTTCCTACGCGTTACTCACCCGTCCGCCGCTCGTCAGCATCTAGCAAGCTAGATCTGTTACCGCTCGACTTGCATGTGTTAAGCCTGCCGCCAGCGTTCAATCTGAGCCATGATCAAACTCTTCAGTTTAATCTTCAAGTGTCATCCCGAAGGACAACTAAATTTGTCTCAAGTAAAACTACTGTAATTACAATAAATGAATTCACAGAACGTTGACTTGATAATCTCTTAATAGCATCCAAAAACTTAATGTCTTCAGTGCTTTACGTGACATCATCTCAGTCAGCGCCCACACGAATTGCTTGGCTAATTTTTAAAGATCGTTGCTTGATGACCGTTTCCGTTCCCTCAAGCGAGGCGCGTATTCTACAGAGCCTCAGTTGATTGTCAACACCTTTTCTTAACTTTCTGAATTTAATTTTCTAAGCAACTAACTTATTGAAATCAAACTCAAAATTAGGTGTTAACTTCTCGCTTATTTCCAACCCTTTTGAAGGGCCTTCCCTCAAGCGAGCGCGAATTATATAGATCTTAATTCGCCGGTCAACTACTTTTTTTGATCTTTCTGATTTTATTTTTGAGCTCGTTTTCGACACTTATATCAGCAACAAAAACTTCTCAAAAATCACCAGAAACAAAGATCAAAAATTACGCTAGAAGACCTTCACTTCTCACCTCAATTTCGACTCCCTTAGCTGTCTCCCTCAAAGCGAGCGAGCGTTTTAATTATATAAACCAAACGATCAAGAAGTTTTTGATAATTTATTTAATCGAAACTCGAGCGATTTTTTTCTTGCCAGCCTGAATGACGAAACGACCACGCACCTTAATCATTAAAGATGCTTCTACCTTTTGGCCATCAACGTATACAGCGCCTCGCTTCAACACATCTTTTGCCGCAGCACCATTCTTAACTAGACCCGCCATACGCAGGACCGCCGAGATTGGCAACTCTTCCTGACCGTCATCAGCAGCCACTTCGACATCTTCCAAATTCTCTGGTATTTCACCTAGTGCCACCTGATTCCCAGCACCTTTGTGCGCTTCAGCTGCGGCAGCAGCGCCATGGAACCGTTCGATAATTTCGCGCGCAAACAGATCTTTCACTTCTTGAGGATTACGCCCCGCCTCTATTTCAGCCAATAAAGCCTTAACTTCATCCATCGACCTAAAGCTTAACAATTCAAAGTAGCGACCAATCATAGCGTCTGGCATTGACAGAAGTTTGGTATACATCAAACCAGGAGCATCACTCACACCCACATAGTTTTTTAAGGACTTAGACATTTTCTGAACGCCATCAAGTCCTTCTAAAAGAGGCATTGTCAAAATAGCTTGCGGATCTTGACCTGCATTTTTCTGCAAAGCGCGACCCATCAATAAATTGAATTTCTGATCAGTACCACCCAATTCAACATCCGCCTCCATAGCAACGGAGTCATACCCTTGGACTAAGGGATAAAGAAATTCATGGATAGCAATCGATTGCTCACCTTTGAATCGCTTACTAAAGTCATCACGCTCCAACATGCGCGCAACGGTATATTGACCAGCAAGGCGAATCATATCCACCGCACTCATCTTGCTCATCCACTCAGAATTGAACATGACTTTTGTTTTGCCTGGATCAAGAATCTTGAAGACCTGCTCTTTATAGGTTTGAGCATTCTCTTGAACTTGCTGCTCAGTTAAAGGAGGACGTGTCGCGCTTTTACCAGTCGGATCACCAATCATTCCGGTAAAATCACCAATCAAGAACATCACCTCATGCCCGAGATCTTGGAACTGCTTTAACTTATTAATAAGTACGGTATGACCTAAATGAAGGTCTGGCGCAGTCGGATCGAAGCCCGCTTTCACTCTCAGCTTCTTGCCTGCTTTTAGTTTTTCAACAAGCTCTTCTTCTACAATTAGCTCTTCAGCACCTCGCTTAATAATTGCTAATTGTTCTTCTACCGACAACATACCTTACTTCTCCAATATCACGCCTTGAAGGCGCCTGCACACAAGTCAAAAATTTAAAAGTGCGGCATTATACCAATTTTAATGGTGAAGTAAGCCACCTTTGCATTCATTCACTTTGCGCGATGGGATTACATAGATATACTAAAAATTAGATATTCACTTTTAGTTATTGATTGTAGGCAAGTTTTGTTTCACGCATTTCCAAAAACGCACGTTCTCGCAGCAGGCACAGTTGGCGTTCTCATCACCCTTATTTTACTTATCAGCCCTAGTAGCAAAGTTAATGCGACGAAAAACACAACGATCGCCATCGACATTCCAAAAGAAGCAACTATCAACAGCGCTGAACTTGCCACTCCTCAAGATCACGAACTACAAATTGAACCCTTAGAAAACTGGCAAACCTTCTCAGTGAATGAAGGCGATACTCTATCAAAGCTATTTGCTTTAGGCGGGTATAATGACGCAACCATGTACAAAGTACTTGGTGCAGGAAAACAAAACAAAGAGCTCACACGAATCTTCCCCGGCGAAAAAATAGCGTTTCTGAATGACGATGCAAATCAATTAAGTCGAATCAAGCTATCTCGGTCTCTCACTGAAACTGTATTTTTAGATCGTCAACAAGACGGCTCGTTCGTAACGGAAGTTGTTACCAGAGAACCAGAAGTTGAGCTAGCATATGCCGAGGGCACAATCGACTCATCCTTATTTCTTGCTGGTCAAAACGCAGGTTTGGGGCAATCTCAAATCATGGGTCTAGCCAATATCTTTGGCTGGGACGTGGATTTCGCCCTAGATATCCGCAAAGGCGACAAGTTCAGTCTGGTATATGAAAAGCTATTTGTAGATGGCCAACCTTATAAGGATGGACGAATACTTGCGGCCAACTTCAACAATCAAGGACGTCACCTAGAAGCCGTCATTTATACTGACGCGAATGGCGTTTCAAATTACTTTACACCCTCAGGTGAGAGTATGCGCAAAGCGTTTATCCGAACGCCTGTAGATTTTGCTCGCATCTCTTCTCACTTCAACCTGAAGCGCAAACACCCTGTACTTCATAAAATCCGCGCCCACAAAGGGACAGATTATGCAGCTTCTCGCGGCACACCAATTAAAGCAACGGGTGACGGCAAAGTGACATTTGCTGGCCGAAAAGGCGGATATGGCAATGTAGTCATACTTCAGCACGGCCAGAAGATCACCACACTATATGCACACATGCACAAGTTCGCTCGCAACGTAAAAGTTGGGAAGCGCGTCAAACAAGGACAAATCATTGGTTACGTTGGCAGCACAGGTTTAGCATCAGGCCCTCACCTTCACTATGAGTTTCGCGTGAATGGCGTACACAAGAACCCTGTTCGAGTGAAGCTACCACACGCAAAACCAGTACCTAACAGTGAAGTTGAGCTCTTCTCGCTTCAAACAAAGCCTCTCTTAGCGCAACTAGACACCCTGCGTGAAAACTTTCAGCTAGCGCTGAATGATCAGTAGCCTTGTGACCACCAGCCAACAACTCTATATAGGCTGCATTTCAGGCACTAGCATAGACGGCCTTGATATTGCCCTCGTTAAATTCGAGGGCAATAAGATCCATACAGTTCAAACTGATTGCATAAAACTTCCGGAGCAATTGGGACACGCCTTATCCCAACTCTGTGATTCAAACTCTGATGAAGAGCTAGAGCGTTTTGGTCGAGTAGATCACGAACTGGGGAAGTTCATTGGTAAAAGCACGAACGACTTCCTAACTCGCCTAAACATCAATCCGCAAAGCGTTACGGCTATAGGAAGCCACGGACAAACCATCCGCCATCGCCCAGAAGGTCCAACGCCCTTCTCCATCCAAATTGGTAATGGACATGCCATCGCGGAACACTCAGGCATTATGACGATCAATGACTTCAGAATGGCAGACATGGTTTGCGGCGGCCAAGGCGCACCGCTGGTCCCCGCATTTCATGAGGCTATATTTTCAAGCGAAGACGCACACCATTTCATTATCAACCTAGGCGGAATTAGCAACATTAGCGTGATCCCACAGGGGCACATTCATAACAGCTATGGATACGATATAGGGCCCGCAAACACTTTGCTTGATCGCTGGATAGAATTTCACAAAGACAAAAATTATGATGAGAACGGCACATGGGCTAGCTCTGGAGAAGTGATTACAAGCTTATTAAAGCGCTTATATAACGATCCATTTTTCTCGGCCCCCGCTCCTAAAAGTACAGGTCGAGAATACTTTAATCTTCAGTGGCTGAATCAGCATGAGATTCAAGATTTAAAACCAGAAGATGTTCAACGAACCTTGCTTGAATTAAGCGCTGTTAGCGTGGCAGAGACAATCAAGGCAGAAAAACAGAATCTAGTTGGTCCGGTGAAGTTTTATGTTTGCGGCGGTGGCGCTCACAATCAACTTCTTATAGAGAGGATTGAAACGCTCACCAACGAGCATATTCAGTTTACAGATGAGCTCGGCATACCGGTCGATGACGTTGAAGCATGCGCTTTTGCGTGGCTCGCCAAGCAAACAACGGAACGAAAAGCTGGAAATCTGATCAGCGCGACCGGTGCATCACGCCCAAAAATCTTAGGCGCGATACACCTCTCTTAAAGACCTTGTATCTAGACAGTTTGCTCTGTTTCTTGCGCTTGCGGTGAAACACCTTTTTTAAGAAGCTCTGTCACTTTATTTGCTTTCAAGCCCATCATTGCCATTGAGGTCATAACCCCTCCCATCAATGCACCACCCACACCAGCAGTTACCACATCAGAGCCTGTTAAATAAAAGTTTTTAATCTCGGTCTTTGGATGAATCCAACTTTGTCTAAAACGCTCGACATCATGCTCGATACCATAAATCTCACCACCTTCGTTCCATTGGAACCATTGAGTGGAAAGAGGCGTAGACAACTCAACGTAATCCAAAGCACCTTCAAGTTGAGGCATATGTTGATACAACTTTGCCATGAGCCGACCTGTAAGCTCCTGCTTAAGCGTCTCATACTCATCGCCCCGCTTACCCCAAGTTGTGCCTTGCCATTTTTCAAACCACTCAGGCTTGCACACGGTGACGATTTCGACCGTCGACTTTCCGGGATAGCGCTCTTCCCATTGTGGATCTTTTGCTGAAGGGAACGAAATATAAACCAGAGGAAAGTCCATATCTTTACTAGCGTAGAAGTCATCAACCGCTTTATCGTGATCATAATGCGGGTATAACCAGAAATTTTTCTTAGGAATTTGCAAAGACTCTGCAGAGCCTTTGAAACCAGCATATATACAAAGGTGCGCAGATGAAGTCTCTACCTTGGTGACAAGCTTATCGTAACCATTCTTTTTCACTGACTCTTCTGGCAATAGCTTGTTCAAAGTCGGCACTAAACCCGCACAACTTACTATCTCATCTGCATAAAGCTCATCACCTTTCACCAAGCGAACACCATAAGCTTTATTATTTTTGACAAGCACCTCGTCAACACCTGCATAGGTAAAGACCTCGCCGCCAGATTGCTGAATAACAGGAATAATTGTTTCTGCTATTCTCGCTGCACCTCCGACTGGGTAAGCACCACCGTTGAGATAATGCTTCGCGACCATCGCGTGCATAATGAACGCCGCCTTTTTCGGTGGAAGACCGTAATCCCCCCACTGCCCTGTAAGAACCGCGATCAATTCTTGATTTTGAGTTAAGCCGGACAACACCTCATAGGTCGTTTTGAACATATAATCTGGGAGTACCTTATCCCGAAACTTGTTATATAAGGTACCGGGAGTTTTAGGTAATGCTTGTCCTGCAAAGAACTTAGGCACCTTAGAGCTCGTTTCGTAAAGCAAATCGACATACTGATCAATTGCATCTGATTCCTCTGGGAAATTAAACTTCATTTCTTCTTTGAAGTTTTGAGGACCCGCCATAAAGTTGTATGCCTTGTCTCCGATGTATACCTGATCGTAGAGCGTGTCCATCTCCGCCCACTCAAGCTGACCGTCAGTGATCACATCAAAAACTCGACGCAATGTACTGTTTGGCCGATGCACCTCCCCAATATAGTGAACACCTACATCCCATTCATAGCCTTCACGCTCATAAGCATGTGTATAGCCGCCAGCAGTATAATGTTGCTCTAAAACACAAACTTTCTTACCTAACTTAGATAGAAGCGCAGCATTTGCGAGCCCACCAATTCCAGAACCGATAACAATGACGTCATAATGATCTGCTGCTTTTTTCTTTCTAAAGCGAGTACCTGTTCTAACTGTGCTCATAACGAAGTTACCTTACGATGTTGGGATCTACATAGCTCTTTTAATAAGAGCTTTGCATCTTAAGCAAATGAAGACTAATATGCAACAAATTGCATATGGAGTCTCTTTTGTCATTAAAACACGCCATCTTGGTCATGCTGGATCAAAAACCACATTCAGGTTACGACTTGCTTCAGCAGTTTAAAGAAAGTGTCGGATATTTCTGGAATGCAAAGCACCAGCAAATATACAGACAACTTAAAATCCTCCATGACGAGGAACTCATTGCATTTCAGAGCGAAATCCAATCAGGAAAACCCGACAAAAAAATCTATGCCATCACACAACAGGGAAAAGATGAGCTTTTGCGTTGGTTGAAAGAGCCCGTCGCCACAAACAAAATCAACGATGCATTACTGGTGAAAATATATGGCGCCGATTCCGCGCCGATAGAAGATATCGCATCAGAAATTGAGCGTCATATAGAGATCCATCAAAATACCCTTAACTACTTACTTGCTCTTGAGAAAAAATATCTTTCTCTTTCTTCAAACGAACAACTAAACTTCCGCTATCCTTACCTTACTTTGCGTCGAGGAATACTCGGCGAAGAGGCTTGGTTGAGGTGGGCTGAAGAAGCGACACAATTGTTCAAGAAATAATCAGAGATTTTTCTTCCACTCACGCGTATACTCCCGCCTCTTTTTATCACCTCCGAATTGAGGAAAATCTTAGTGAGCGAAGCCTCCAAAACATTTCATGAACTTGGTCTAACCGAGCAATTACTTAAAGCCGTTTCAGAATTAGGTTACGAAACAGCATCTCCTATACAAGAACAAGCCATTCCGGTCATTCGAGAAGGCCGCGACATTCTTGGTCAAGCGCAGACAGGTACTGGTAAAACAGCTGCTTTCGCTCTTCCAGTGCTTTGTGAAATTGAAGCGAAAAGCTCACTACCTCAAGTTTTAGTTCTCGCGCCTACTCGCGAGCTAGCGATTCAAGTCGCAGAAGCATTTGAAAGCTATGCGAAATACTTACCTGGCGTAAATGTTCTGTCGATCTACGGTGGACAGAGCTACAGCATACAACTGCGTCAACTCAAACGCGGAACGCAAATTGTTGTAGGAACACCGGGTCGTGTAATGGATCATATGCGTCGCGGGACTCTTAAGCTAGACAACCTAAAAACACTGGTGCTGGATGAAGCCGATGAAATGCTACGCATGGGTTTCATTGATGATGTTAATTGGATTTTAGAGCACACACCTGAATCTCGTCAGATTGCATTGTTCTCTGCAACGATGCCTAAAGAGATCAAACGTGTTGCCGATGCGCATCTTAATAATCCTGCGCACATAAAAATTGCATCTAAAACAGCTACAGCAAGTACTGTTCGCCAACGTTACTGGATTGCTCAAGGACTCAATAAATTAGATGCGTTAAGCAGGATTCTAGAAGTTGAACCTTTTGATGGCGTTATCATCTTCGTCAGAACTAAGGTTGCGACAGAGGAGTTAAGCACAAAACTTCGTGCCCGCGGATTTTCTGCAACCGCACTGAATGGTGATATTCCACAAGCAAGCCGTGAGAAAACTGTCGATAAGCTAAAAAAAGGCGACATCGATATTCTTGTTGCAACGGACGTTGTTGCTCGAGGTTTAGATGTTGAACGCATCAGCCATGTTGTAAACTATGACATTCCATACGACACAGAAGCTTATGTTCACCGTATCGGTCGAACTGGGCGCGCAGGTCGTTCAGGGGACGCTATTCTGTTCGTCGCACCACGCGAAAAACGCATGCTACGTGCTATCGAAAAGATTTCAGCAAAGTCGATCGAACGCATGGAAATACCAAGCGCAGCTAAAATCAATGAGTTGCGTATCGAGCAATTCAATCAGCAAATTATGGAAACGATCGAGTCTAGCGATTTAAGTTTCTACCAAGAATTAATCGAAAAACTAATCGACGAACGTCATGCAGATCCAATAGTCGTTGCAGCGGCACTCGCTAAGCTTTCTCAAGGCGGCAGAAACTTATTGCTTGACCCTAAATCAGATCGAGCGATGCAAGATGCTGAGAGCAGAGATAGAGATCGCAGCAAAGGCGATTCAAAATCGATTAAAGAAGGGCCGATTCGACCTCTTCAAAAATATCCAGATGTAGAATTAACTCGCTACAAAATCCAAGTCGGCCGTGTAGACAAGATCAAACCGGGACAAATCGTCGCTGCCATTGCGAATGCGGCAGAACTTTCAAGCGACTACATTGGTCAGATAGAAATCTATGACCGCTTAACAACCGTCGACTTACCATCAGGAATGCCTAACGACTTGCTTAAGCTATTGCAAAAAACTCGTGTGGCGCAACGCCCAATGAAAATGGTGCCGCTAAACGAGAACTTTGCGAAGAATGATTCGAAACGCAAAGAGAACAAAAAGCCCTCGAGCAAGCCGCGTAAGAGAAAAGTCAGTAAAAGCTAGTAACAAAAAAGCCCGCAAAAGCGGGCTTTTTTATTTAACTCGTTACGATTACTTGCTGTTATCAACCATGTACTGAACCGCATTTGCGATGTCATCATCAGAACATGTTGAACACGTGCCTTTAGGAGGCATAGCGTTGATACCATTGATTGCATTCGCAATCACTTGATCGATGCCACCAGACATACGTGCTGACCAGTCTGATGCTGAGCCTAGCTTTGGAGCACCTAGCGCGCCAGAAGTATGACAAGCCGAACACACACTGTTGTATAGCTCTTCCGGATCACGAGGACCAGACGCCACAGCTGCGGTCGCTGCACCACAATCATCACCCTGAACACAAACACTGCCTACAGGTTTAATGCGCTCACGAATACTGTCGTCGTCCATCGCTGCAGTTGCTGTAAATGCAGACACTACTAACGTTAGGGCAGCAAACATACTCATTACTAATTTTTTCACTTCACACCTCATCTTTGATTATGTCTGTAGGGAGGAACTAATTTGATCCAAAGTATAGGCGAAGCCACTCACTTCTTAAAACGGAAGTCCTCTTAATTTGTGCGGGATTTTAACCGCCAAACCATACTTCAAACAAGAGCAATCCTAATTTCGAAAAATTATATGAACTTTGGTTATTTATAAATTCTAAACTAAACTAAATATATTCTGCGCAAAGACTTGCACTGAAACGCAGAAACCATTGGACGAAGAATAATTATCAGGGACAGCCCCACAATATTTTTCACGTTCAGCAATGCTTAAAATTTAGTACTTATAGGTTTAATAATGTCAGAAAAACGTTCCGGAACCGTAAAATGGTTTAATGAATCCAAAGGATTTGGTTTTATTCAACAAGAGTCAGGTCCAGACTTGTTCGTTCATTTCAGCAATATCTCTGGTGAAGGTTTCAAAACCCTCACTGAAGGTCAAAGTGTAACCTTTACAGAAGGTGAAGGCCGTAAGGGCCCGCAAGCTGAAAACGTAAGTGCTGCTTAAGCATTCTAGCGACGGTTAAGCCGTCGCTTTTAATTCCCTTTGTTCTTTCCTCTAAACCTCATTACTAACTTATACAAACTCTCGTTTAATTTAACCCGCATTTTTTGCCAAGCTGAATATTCAATAACTCTACGCTGATATAAATGCAGGCTGACATAGCCCCATACTTTATACCAACGCAACGGCCCCATACCCTGACCACAAATGCCCGTATTTTTATCGAGCATCATAACCTGCATAACAACATCTTCATTTCTTGGATTTTGAAAGTTCAAGCCTAAACCTTTAAAGCCCATGTACCTATAGTGCTCTACTAGCTCTGGAGGACTTCCTACCAGTATGTAGTTTTTGCCTGCCGTCAGCCCTTCTCGATACATGTTTTCAAATACACCCTGCAAAACATCGGTATCTTGATAATGTCGCTCAATACAGACTTCCGTAATTTCCATAATCTGCTGGTAATCAGGCAATACAGAAAAACTTGTCGCGGGTAACACCGACTCAAGCTCTAAAGGCTTTGCATTACGCTCGCCAAAAACGAGCAGAGCTGAACCAATAACACGCGCATTATGGAATGCGATCAATATTCGTCCATATGCATCTTGCTCGAGTGCAAATCGCGCAATTGGCTCGTCTTTATCGCAGAGTCCCAGCCTTGCATATGACTTACGGCGAAGCTTTAAAACCGCTTCGTATTCTGCCTGTGTTTCAACAAAACGATACTGAACGAAATTCTGGACATGATTTGCCTCTATTCCAGAAAGAGAAATTTCTTGAGGCGTTTTTTGAGCAAAGTGAAAACAGTGTTGCGATAATTCTCGTTGAGCACTCGGTGAAAACTCATCCACGGCAATAAAACAACGAATCAAATTCTCTTCGGTTAGGCCAATATTACTCACCGTACCAAAGACCTTTTGTAAGCCGTGAACTGTCCCCAAACTAAATTCCACTCGCATACCATCGAAAAGAGTGAAGTCAGAATTAATATTTGAAGCGACAAAACCATGTAGCGATAAACTTTCTACTTCGAAGTATGAACTTTGCTTGTAAGCAAAGGGATGAACAAGCTGGCCTTTTAAGCTTTGTTCTGCGTTGAGTAATATCGGTTGAAAATTACCATGTGGATTACTCTGCTCATGCTCTATGACCGCTGAGACCTTAGTTCCTTGCTGTCGATCGGAGCGAATATCAATGACAATGCCACGTAAATCATATTCGTAACCAATCATTGGACTCACTCTCAATGAGACAGGCCCACCTACTTGCAGATTATGCTGGCTATGATGAGGAATATTGATTGCGAAACCAATACTAGAAAAGTCATTTAGGGAGGCCTCGATTTGCCCCCCTGGCATTAGAACGCTCGCTCGGAAACCATGTTTACCGCTAAGAGCCTGACGTGCAATACGCCTATCTTCATGCCGAATGAAACGAGTCTGAAATTCCATATCCCTAATCTACCCTTATGATTTTTTTATTTCTGGTGGACTAGGGTCTAGTTTAAAGCAAAAGCTCGCGAATATCAGACAAATATTTAGCTATGACGCCACTAAATCTTGCAGCATCTGCTCCGTTTACTGCACGATGGTCGTAAGACAACGACAAGGGCAGCATTAAGCGCGGGTGGAATTCACCGTTAGAGTATATCGGTTTCATTTGCGCCTTTGAGACACCGAGAATTGCGACCTCAGGTTGATTAACAATTGGCGTAAACGCAGTCCCTCCAACACTTCCCAAACTAGAGATAGTGAAACAAGCCCCCTGCATGTCGGCTGGGGATAATTTGCGGGCTTTGGCTTTTTCAGCTAGTTCACCAAGCTCTGCAGCTATCTCCCATAAATCTTTATGTAGCACGTCTTTGATCACTGGGACAACCAATCCATAGCTCGTATCTACTGCAATACCGATGTTGTAATAATGCTTCTGAATAATCTGATTATTCGCCATATCAAGTGAAACATTAAACTGAGGTAGATCCTTCAGCGCATGTGCACATGCTTTGATCATAAAGGGCAAAGGCGTCAACTTAAGGCCTTTAGCCGCTGCCGCATCTTTTTTCGACTTTCTGAAAGTTTCTAACTCGGTAATATCTGCTTCATCAAACTGCGTAACATGTGGAACATTGTTCCAACTCGACTGCATATTCTTAGCAGTTAACGCGTGTAATTTTTCAAGTTTACGTATTTCAACTTCACCAAACTTTACAAAGTCCGGAAGCTCT
>NZ_LWGF01000156.1:0-713 GCF_001635355.1 Oleiphilus sp. HI0125 | reverse complement strand
CTGAGCGTTATTATCAAGACGAAGGCATACAAGAACTCATCGCTAACACTCAAGTATTGACCGATATGGATGCAGAAAACTTTGATGCGATTTTTTATCCAGGCGGCCACGGCCCTTTATGGGATCTCGCCAATGACGAGAAATCGATTTCTTTGATTGAAACATTCTGGAATCAAGAGAAACCTATTGGCGCCGTATGCCATGGCCCCGCTGTTTTTAAATCAACCAAAGATGAATCTGGACAATACATTGTGTCTGGTCGAAAAGTGACGGGGTTTTCTGATAGCGAAGAGGCAGCAGTAGAGCTAAGTGAGGTCGTACCATTTTCTGTAGAAGAAATGCTCAAAGCAAATGGCGGTATATACTCGGCGAAAGAAAACTGGCAAGAACACATTGAAGTGGATGGTTTGCTAGTGACAGGCCAAAACCCGGGATCTTCGCACGCAACTGCAGACGCGCTTTTAAACTTGTTGAAGTAGCCTGTACAGCACGCTATCCAGTAAACCGATAGCGTGCTTATCTATTTTTAAGCTCACAGCGATCGTTCTGGTATCGCATTGACAACTTCTTTATCTATCGAACGCAAACGCAAATCACGTTGAGGAAATGGTATTTCAATCTCGTACTCACTGAGTTTGGTTTCGATCTCCCACAAATACATACCAATTGGGCGCTTCGGATATTTATCAAACTGATTTTAATGGTCCAACCGC
>NZ_LWGF01000155.1:0-783 GCF_001635355.1 Oleiphilus sp. HI0125 | reverse complement strand
CTGCCCCAACAGACATGGAGATATTACTGAGTACGGGCTTTGCGCCAAAAGACACTGAAAGCTGCTCGCACTCTATTAATTTTTTGCTCACGCATTACCTCAAAAAAACTGCCTAACGACCCACCAAAAAATACGAGTTGTTAAGCAAAGGACGAAGGAGCTATGATACAACATATCATTACGTTTTGAAGACTTATTTAAACTCCAATAAAACAGGCTCAAGGAAAAGATATGCTCAAGAAAAATCGCTTGGCGCTCATGACGTCATTACTTCCTCTTACAGCATTTGCTGACGCACCTAGCATTGCAGTAGATATTGCACCACTGCACTCAATTGTTAGTCAGGTTACCGCAGGTGTAACAGAGCCCAACCTTATCATTCCTGCAGAAGCATCGCCGCATTACTATAGCCTGAAGCCTTCCCAAGCTCGTTCACTCGCAAATTCTGATGTCGTGTTTTGGATGGGAGAAGAGTTAACACCTTGGCTTGAGAAATCGATGGATAACGTTGCCGAGTCTGCGAAGAAAGTCGAGATACTTGAGTTAGACGAAACCATCACATATGCCTTCCGCGAAGGTGCAACCTTTGAAGGCCATGATCATGGCGATCATGACGAACATGGGCATGACGATCATGATGATCATGGACACGACAAGCATGACGACCACGGACACGACGATCATGATGACCACGGACACGACAAACATGACGACCATGGACACGACAAGCATGACGACCATGGACACGACAAACATGACGACCATGGACACGACAAACATGAC
>NZ_LWGF01000154.1:0-971 GCF_001635355.1 Oleiphilus sp. HI0125 | reverse complement strand
TGCTTGTAAATGTCAGTGGCGAGCACGTTATATTGGCCACCAATCACTTTGGGAACACCAAAGTCAGTAATCATAAGAGTAAATGAAACAAGTGCAGCGCTAATCAGTCCGTAACGAGCATTCGGCAGCGTAACCGTCATAAAGGTTCGAAAAGCACTCGTTTTCAAAGCATTTGCTGATTCATATAAGCGCGCATCGTTCTGGCGTAGAGCGGTATAAAGAATCATGAACGCGTGCGGAAAAATCCAAAATACACTCCCCATCACTATGCCAATAGGGCCGTATATCTCGGCACCGAACAACCATTCTCGCAAAAAACCTTGCTTACCAAAGATATAAATCAACGCGATAGCTGGCAATAAAGAAGGCGCTAACAGCGGCAACATCGCTAAAAATCTAAACAGCCCTTTTACAGGAATGCGAGAGTGCGTTAGTACATAGGCGTAAAGAAATGCGCAGACCACGACAATTAAAGTCACGACCAAAGATATAAACAAGGAGTTAGATAAAGACTGCTGTAAACCCTGCGAACCAAAATACGTTAAAAAGTTATCCAGACCAACAAAGTGTCCATCACTATCCTCAACACTTTTACTCAGTAAAGAAAACAAAGGGAGCAAAATTGCGACACTCAATGCCCCAATAACACCCAACTGAACAAACAAGCGGATAGTTCGATCCGTTTCAGATAAACCGTTAAACCAAGAACGAAGATTTAAAGTTAAGGTAGTCACTAAGCCGTCTCCGCATCTTGAGAAAACACATGCAGCGCTTCTTTCGGCAAGGCAACTTTATGCTGTGCGCCTAAACTCAAGTCAAAAAATTGCAGCTTGGTAGATGGCAAATCTATTTCGAGACTCTTACCCCAAGCATCACATACCAATTGAATAGAAACGAATCGGCCGAAATACTCAATTGCCTCGACGCGAGCTGAGACAACGACGCCTTTCTCACTCGCAAGACGGAACTCT
>NZ_LWGF01000153.1:0-869 GCF_001635355.1 Oleiphilus sp. HI0125 | reverse complement strand
GCACAGTTGATGCGGGTGCCTGGTCATGCGGGCTGGTTGCAGGTTTAATTAATGATATTCCGACCTGTGAAGAGCTTATCTCAGGAATTATGGCGGATGCCGAAGCCATGATTTCCGAGCGTCTATCTAAGCTGCTTTAACGTAATTGTCTTGTCCTGAAATAAGTCGACACTTATTTCTCTTAAAACGCCTGATGAACTTCATCGGGCGTTTTGTATTTTAAGGCTGTGCGTGGTTTGACATAACTTTGAGCATTGCTCAATGCCTCGCCCGGGATGTTCGCGTTGTATTCATCAATGTTTCGTTTGCCATTACCTTTTAATCCACTCGCTGTTAAGCTCTGTATAAAGTGTGTATTGATTAATACGAACTTGTTGTATGTATGTAGTCTTAATTCTGATTGTGGTTGCGATCGTGCTAGGTCCTAGTCTTTGGGTGAAGCGTGTATTGGCGAAGCATGGTAAAGACATTCCAACTATGCCTGGTACTGGTGGAGAGTTGGCTGATCACCTTATTAAGCGTTTTGAATTGGGTGACGTAAACGTTGAGCAAACTGAACTCGGTGATCATTACGATGATAACGACAAGATGGTTCGCCTTACTGCACCGCACTTTCAAGGGAAGTCATTGTCCGCGATTGCAGTCGCTGCGCACGAAGTAGGGCACGCCATTCAGTTTCACCGAAATGAACCGATTGCTCGACTACGAAAGCGCTTAACCCCTGCGGCAATAACAGTTGAGCGCGTTGCTATATTTATTTTGATGGCGGCACCTGCCGTCGCTGCGGTGTTGAAGGTGCCGCAAAGTGTCTTGTTGATAGCGGCCGTTGGCGTCATCGCGATGCTCTCTTCTGTTTTCATTCAGTTATT
>NZ_LWGF01000152.1:0-891 GCF_001635355.1 Oleiphilus sp. HI0125 | reverse complement strand
AATGGTCTAGCCAGGTTTTGGGGATTGCAGGGAATGACATGAGTATTGGGGCAGAAATCATTGTTCGCTCAGTGCTTGATGAAACTTTTGCCGTAAAAAGTGGTCAGTATTTCGATAATGATATTGGTGATTTCGGTCCACCGCATGTTGATGCACAAGACAAAGACGCGTGTGTAAAGCTGTATCAGTTATTAAAAGACATGCTGATTGATTAGCGGCATCGATTTTGCCAAATGTGTCTTAAATATTGTTTGGTGCTGATTGGAATACTAGACCTGGCTTATTAGTGTTGGTAAGTTGCTCCAATGAGAAAGATTGTGGTTGTTTTGTCAGTGTTGTTTTTGGTGTTTGCCAATGTGGTGAGCGCAGCTACATCATGCTGCTTTGAAGAGGCTGACAATCAATCTATCGCTATGCATGACATGGATATGTCGCAACCATCCATGTCAGAAGACTGCCATGAAGAACAGTTTTCATCACCATCCGATAGTGACTCTTCTGCGGGATTAGATGATTCTTACGGAGGACATGACTGCCAATGTGAAACCTGTCCTCAAACGAATAACTCTATAGAGCTTATTTCATTCGAACTTAACCTTCAGGCTCAGCCTAATACTGTTGATAGCATCAGCAGTCCTTTCCAGCGCATTAGCGTGATTGACAAACCCCCGAAAGCCTAACTCCGAAACAAATTGATCATCGAAGTATTTCTTACTTCGGTTTATATATTTATTTGGAGTGAAACAATGAATGTTTCTTTTGATCGCTTATGTGCCTTGTTTGCACTGAGCGTTGCGGTAGGGCTTGCCGAAGCACGGCCAGTTTCCTATCCAGGCGGCATCACATTGATGCAAAACAATGATGCGGATGTGAGTAGTTTACATCTTCATT
>NZ_LWGF01000151.1:0-819 GCF_001635355.1 Oleiphilus sp. HI0125 | reverse complement strand
TTGAAGGGAGTACAACGAACTTAAAGATAGCAGCTTGAGTAACCAGACTGATAATCCCTATTGCAAACACTTTACCAATAGATGCCGAGCCATCTAGCACTTTGAGTAAAATAAAGATGCTGACAATTGCTAGAGCGAAACCCGCTATACCAGGAATAGATTGTGATATAAGAACGGGAACGATTGTTAGAACAATTATGCCCACCAAACCAATATTGAGCTTGAGCAACTTTGAAGCGACAAACATTCCAATGAATTGAGCGATTAACGATACAGGTACTACCATGTGCATTTCTCCTTTTGATTTATAACGCCTTTAGCTGCGGCGAGCGATAGCGAGTCCAGCCCCGGGGCTTTTTCCGGGGCGATGCAGGCTAAACTTGTTATGAGTTTTATTGTTACTTGCCATGAGGTTTATATTTTTCATAGCTTGCTATGTACTCATCTAGGTTTTCGGTGAGCATTTTTTGAAATTGACCTACAAAGTACCTAATAGCTTCTTCTTTGTCTTGTTGCATTTCTTCAACGTCATCTGCTGAAGAAGCAACATTAAAGGCACAGTATCTTGCAGCAGCATAAAGAGTTGACGAGCTTACTTTACCAATATCAAACTCTTTAGCTTGTTCATTAGCTACAGCAATAATTTTATCAGCTCTTTCCCAGAACTCTGGTGAAACATCATTGGTCATGATTTTCCTTTTTACTCATAACATTTGTATAGTGAGCCCCCCTCATATGCATGACAGGTAGCCTCTTCCCTTTTCCATATACTACTCTGTTTTTAAAAGAAAAAACTCGAACCTTACTCATTTCTTTATC
>NZ_LWGF01000150.1:0-981 GCF_001635355.1 Oleiphilus sp. HI0125 | reverse complement strand
TCGCGTCCATTGTAGTAGATGGTGTTGTAAAAACAGCTTATGACTTCGGAGAATTACTGAACGATGGTTCGATTGGTATTCAAAATCACAATGCTGAGTCAGATTTTACTATCTCGATGGCACCGTCGAATTGGGCTCCGTCACTCTTGGACCAGCAGCAGTCTATGCGCATCGACCAAGGGAGTATAGATTCAGATAATGTCATTACTACAGCCACAGATGCGGAGGGTGACATTCTTATCGTTCAATCATTTACTCAGGGCAGTAGCGGAGCTGTTCTTGATAATGGTGACGGCACGTTCACATACACTCCAGTAGATGGTTTTCTCGGTCGAGACAGTTATCAAGTAACGATATCCGATGGGTTTAATGTATCAGTAGCCACGGTGGTCGTTGACGTACTTCCTGATGCAGCTTTGGTTGTTGAAAATTGCGCTAATTATGGTCTGAATGCAGAGGCTTCATTGGTTGATATCGATGGCTCAGAAACTCTGTCTGTAATGTTACTGGACCTGCCCATAGGATCGATAGTGACGGACGGAGCCCTCACTGCTGAGGTGATGGTAATTGACGGTATTTCTCAAGCACTACTTACAGGTTTTGATTTGGGCAATCTAGAAATATCCCACCCAGAGGGCTTTAATGGCAGTTACGATCTATTAGTTAATGCAGTTGCCAGCGAGAGCGACACTCAAGCTTCAGCATCGACAACACTATCAATAACGACTCTCTGCGACCATGGTGTGTCGGTCTCTGCCAGCAGTATCAGTGAGGTGGAAGATACATTAATGGCTCTTAATATTGTTGTTTATAAGGGGGCATCCGAAACAGCAGTGGTTCAGGATATTACTATTAGTGGTGTGCCTGAAGGTGTGCTGCTATCTTCCGGTGTAAATCAGGGTGGTGGCGTTTGGTCGTTAACAGAGGCTGAGCTAGTCGGATTGACCTTGACGCCAATTGAGCACCAAGATGATAACTTTA
>NZ_LWGF01000149.1:0-1491 GCF_001635355.1 Oleiphilus sp. HI0125 | reverse complement strand
AAGTCGGCTCCTTGTATTTTTGCTTTTTGCATCGCAATAGCTGAATCAACATTAGAAACAATCACCAATTTACCGAAGTGTTGAGCCAACTCAATCAGTGATCGCTCAGTCTCTTCTAACTCTTGCGAAGACTGCAAAGTATTCGCTGCCATCGTCACCGAATCAATCGGTAACAACTCCACTAAGTCGGGCGAGCATTGCTTAGTTCCATATCCAGCCAGACTAAATTTCACCCCTAAGTTCTGAAGATCCATCATTAAATCAGCTACTAAATAAGGATTAGACACACTGTCTAGGTCATATATCTCAAACCACAAATCATCTGCGGCTATATGCCCCTTCATCAATACCTTCTGCAAAGACTGACTAAAATTCTCATCAAAAAATGCTGAGCTATGTATTGGAATTCTGCCAACACCTATATCATTTTGATTTAAGCGAGCATCGATGTAGTTCAACCACCAGGAGTTAATGCTCACTCCTTCGTCTTTGTTTACTGCTAGATAGTTACTGTCCGCATCCGGCTCGATACAGCTCAACGCTAAATGGTCTGAAATAGGATTGTTCGAAAGGTTTTTAACAGGCTGTGCCATCACCTGGAAATACGACAAATCATCAATCGCAAATCGAGAAGATGCGCTTTCTGTTTGAGAAAGTTCAACCTGAACATCGCCAGATACTTTACGATCAATCTTCCTTAGGCTCTGCTCAGCACTCGATAACAAGCTGCGCTCATTATGAAAACCTAGATAGCCCCGCACCTCACTCGACAACACAACAAACGGCGTATCAAATTCGACACCAATCTGTGCTGTACGCCCCGCAATCTCTTTTGCTTGTGCAATTTGTTCATTCAGGGTTTTACCAGAAATAAATATCGCAAAGTCATAGCGATTTAGACGTGCGACCGATGCTTGGTCTGCCTCAAAATTACGAAGAACCTCGCCAATCGCCTCTACGGCTTTATTCTCTAAACTCTCGGGTAATTCACCCAACAGACAACGAATTAGCATCATCGCACACGGGGAAGTTCTCTCTCCGCTTTGCATTCGGCGACGAACATTCCCTCTAAATTCATCTTCAGTTTGAAGGCCTGTTAGTTGATCTGTCGATGCGCCTAACGCAAGTCTCTCGTAAACATCCTTAACCATATCATCGAGCCCCTGTTTAACGAGAGACTGATCATAATTAGGGTCAGGAGTAATCGATTGGAGCTTTAGATATTCCGACAATTTCAAAAGCCCAAGTTCTATAACTTTTAAACCTTGGTGATTCACAAAAACAAATTTGCTATATCCTTTCGCAATCCAGACTAAACGAATGAATTGAATCGACTCACCATCCTTGTCAAACCTCATCCAAGCATTTAGGGGGATAGATTTCGCACGCTTAATCCACGGAACCAAGCGTTCTGATTTTTCTTTGTTGGTATTCTCTCGATCGGCTTTCTTAATATCGCTCACGAGTGGCAAGGTCTGTCCAGGAATCATC
>NZ_LWGF01000148.1:0-1068 GCF_001635355.1 Oleiphilus sp. HI0125 | reverse complement strand
ATCAAAACCCATGGTTGCCAAATGAACGAATATGATTCAGCGCGCATGGCAGATCTACTTCAAGACGATCAAGATGTTGAGTTGACAGACACTCCTGACGATGCAGACATTTTGTTGCTGAACACTTGTTCTATTCGTGAAAAAGCACAAGAAAAGGTTTTCCACCAACTTGGTCGTTGGAAGAAGTTAAAAGAAACAAATCCAGAACTGACGATCGGCGTTGGCGGCTGCGTAGCAAGCCAAGAAGGCGAAGCTATCCGAGATCGCGCCCCATATGTTGATGTAATATTCGGTCCACAAACACTTCATCGCCTTCCAGAGATGATTGATGCATCCAAGACTTCTGATGTAGGTGTTGTGGATATCACCTTCCCAGAAGTAGAGAAGTTCGATCATCTACCTGCACCTGGCGTAGATGGACCATCAGCATTCGTTTCAATCATGGAAGGCTGCAGTAAATATTGCACATTTTGCGTCGTACCATATACCCGAGGCGAAGAAGTCAGTCGCCCAGCTGACGACGTTATTGCGGAAGTAGCCCACCTTGCGGAACAAGGCGTACGTGAAATCAACCTCCTGGGTCAGAATGTTAATGCCTATCAAGGTAACACGCATGATGATGACATCATGGACCTTGCCGAGCTGATCACCATTATCTCTGGCATTGAAGGGATCGATCGTATTCGTTACACCACGTCACATCCTGTTGAGTTTAGTGATGCATTGATTGATGTTTACGCAACAGTCCCGGAACTCGTAAGCCATCTGCACCTTCCTGTACAAAGCGGTAGCGATCGCATTTTGGCCGCAATGAAACGCGGCCATATGGCGTTAGAGTACAAATCTAAAATTCGTCGTTTACGCAAGCATCGTCCAGATATCAGCATTTCGTCTGACTTTATTATTGGCTTCCCGGGCGAAACGGAAAAAGACTTTGAAGATACAATGAAGCTTATCAACGACATTGGCTTCGATACATCTTTCAGCTTTATCTACAGCGCTCGACCTGGAACACCTGCTGCGGATCTAGCAGACGAAACATCAGAAGAAGTGAAGAAACAACGCCTG
>NZ_LWGF01000147.1:0-443 GCF_001635355.1 Oleiphilus sp. HI0125 | reverse complement strand
ATCATGAAGTGCGCCGCCCATATGAAGTGTTCATCAACTCTAAGTCGATGGAACACTTCCAATGGGTTATCGCCTTAACGCGCGTTATTTCAGCCGTTTTCCGTAAAGGTGGTGACATTACATTCTTGGTGGAAGAGTTATCTTCTGTGTACGACCCGAATGGTGGTTACTACAAGAAAGGCGGCGTGTTCATGCCATCGCTTGTTGCTGAGATTGGCGCTGTGATTGAAAAGCACATGAAGTGCATCGGTCTTATCGAATCGGAAGAACTGAGTGATACGACGAAGCAAATTCTAGCTGAAAAACGTGCTGAGTTTGAGCAAGCAGCTAAAGCTAATACCGCAGAAAGCTCTGCTAAAGAAGAGCCAAGCCCATTCCCAGATACAGCACAGCTATGTAAGAAGTGCAATACAAAGGCTGTGATTATCATGGACGGTTGTGCA
>NZ_LWGF01000146.1:0-7220 GCF_001635355.1 Oleiphilus sp. HI0125 | reverse complement strand
AATTGATTTCAAGCCACCAATGTAACCTGTGTGATGGTGATAAATCTTGTCACTTGCTTTTTTACCAGTTACGGCAACTTTCTCAGCATTAACAACGACAATGTAATCGCCTGTATCAACGTGAGGAGTGTATTCTGGTTTATGCTTGCCCCGCAAACGGCGCGCGATTTCGGTCGACAAACGACCTAGTGTTTTGTCTGTAGCATCAACTACATACCAGTCACGTTTTACCGATTCTGGCTTTGCACTTAACGTTTTCATTTAATTCGCCTTTAACTCTTCCGAGTAACCTAAAACTGTACACGTTTTTGTGTCAGCATTTCTATCTAATGCCTTGCCAATTCGAGACGGGGCTGACTCTGAAGAATTGTCCGGCAATTTGAGGGCGCGAATTATAAAACACATTAACGAACAATTACCAGCTTTTTTTATTTATTTATCTAGAGCTAAAAAACAACTTCTGGCAGTTATTTTGAAGGGCGTCAGCAAGACTCTCTTTATCAAGTTGTTTCATTTCTGACAGCTCACTCAGAATCTCTAGAATGTCTAATGGACTCCCTTGACGTTCGGGATTGCCAGGCAAGTACATATCCGGAGAATCCGTTTCAATTAGTAGCGCATCAACAGGCATGCGCTTAAACGCATCATAGGTTTTACCCTTATTTCTCTTGATCACACCACCAACGCCAAGATGCAAACCTTGATCAACAAACTGCTTAGCCTGCTCGTAACTGCCAGAGAAGGCATGAACCACACCCCAGTGCAAACCGCACTTTTTAACCAAATCTAAAACTTCTTGATGTCGCCTGACCGAATGCATGATCACCGGCTTGTCTAGCTTTCCCGCCAACTCGAGCTGCATTTCAAATATATTGAGCTGCTGCTCAAGATTATCAAAACGCGCATCTAAGCCACATTCTCCGATCGCAATAAAATGCTTTGACAGTGCTTGCAACTGATCACTTAACAAGTCATTTGATAAACTCTCTTGCGAAATAAAACAAGGATGGACTCCCAAAGCCACATGCATTATTTCAGGATACTTTTCAGATAAACCAAGCAATTCTTTCCAGTCAGAAGAATTTGTTGCTGGCACAACAAATCCAACCACACCATTCGAATGGGCCTGTTCGATTAATGTTGCGATATTCTGACGCAGAGGAGGGAAATTCAAATGGCAGTGCGTATCAATGAGTCGAACTGCCATATAGATCAATGCTCTCGTGTTTGACGGAAGTTCACGTCAGGATGACGCTCTGTCGCTAACTGCAAGTTAACCATAGTCGGCGCAATATACGTTAGATTATCACCACCATCTAAGGCTAAGTTGTCGTTGCATTTCTTTTTGAATTGCTCAAATGCCGCAGTATCATCACTATCGACCCAGCGTGCGGTCGCGACAGAAATTGGCTCATACATCGCGTCCACTTTGTACTCAGCTTTCAACCGATGTACAACAACATCAAACTGAAGCACACCTACCGCACCAACAATCAAATCATTATTAGCTAAAGGCCTGAATACCTGAACGGCGCCCTCTTCAGAGAGCTGTATTAAACCTTTATTCAATTGCTTCGCTTTCAGCGGATCCTTTAAACGAATTCGACGAAATAGCTCGGGCGCGAAATTTGGAATGCCCGTAAATCGGAACTCTTCACCTTCGGTAAACGTATCACCTATCTGAATTGTTCCATGATTATGCAAACCAATAATGTCGCCAGCATAAGCATTCTCGGCATTCTCACGATCTCCAGCCATAAAGGTTACAGCATCTGAAACTCGGACATCTTTACCGATACGAACATGCCGCATCTTCATTCCTTTACTGTATTGACCCGAGCAGATCCTCATGAAAGCAATGCGATCTCGATGCTGAGGATCCATATTCGCCTGGATTTTGAACACAAAACCAGAAAACTTGTTTTCTTCTGCCTCTACCTCACGCACATCAGTTGCACGTCCTTGCGGCTTAGGAGCCCACGAAGTAAGGCCGTCGAGCATGTGATCCACACCAAAATTACCTAACGCCGTGCCGAAATAAACGGGGGTCAATTCGCCAGCTAAGAAGAGCTCTTGATCAAATTCGTGAGAAGCCCCCTGTACTAAATCAATTTCGTCTCGAAGATCTTGAGCATACCCGCCTAGTTTTTCATCAAGCAGTGGGTTATCCAATCCTTCGATAACCTCCGAATCCTGGATTCTGTGCCCTTGACCAGTTTGATATAGCACCGTCTTATCTTCGTAGAGATGATAAACACCCTTAAACTCTTTACCACACCCAATTGGCCACGTGATAGGCGCGCAAGCGATCTTTAGAACATCCTCTACTTCATCCATGAGCTCAATAGGATCACGAATATCCCGATCAAGCTTATTCATAAACGTAACAATCGGCGTATCGCGTAAGCGAGTAACCTCCATCAATTTGATAGTCCGCGCCTCAACACCTTTAGCTGAGTCAATAACCATGAGGCAAGAGTCAACGGCAGTAAGGGTTCGATACGTGTCTTCTGAGAAATCCTCGTGTCCAGGCGTATCTAGCAGATTTACTAAGCAGTCATTAAACGGGAACTGCATAACAGAAGTCGTGACAGAAATACCACGTTCCTTTTCCATTTCCATCCAATCTGACTTAGCATGCTGACCACTTTTTTTACCTTTAACTGTGCCCGCCTTTTGAATAGCCTCCCCAAATAGCAACACTTTTTCGGTAATCGTTGTTTTACCAGCATCAGGGTGGGAAATAATCGCGAACGTTCGTCGCTTATCTATTTCTGGAAGGCTCATAATATTCCTAAAGAAAATTTACTATGCATATGCATCCAAACGCATATCCAAGGTCATCAGTACAGCGTCTTCACGCCCATTCGGGGCGGGATAATACCCTTTTCTTAAACCAACTTCATTAAAGCCTTCAGATTGATACAACCCCATAGCCCTATGATTAGATGCGCGAACTTCTAAGAAAAACATAACGCACTTTTTCTCCCGCGCAACACGAATTAAGGATTGTAAAAAAAGACGGCCAAAGCCTTTTCCAGCGTAGCGCGGATCTACACAAATATTAAGTAAATGCGCCTCATCTAAGACATATGAAACAATGGCGTGACCGATGGTGTGCTGACCCGAGATCAAAAGTACGCAATCGTTCTTGTCATTCAAACAGTCTTCGAAATTTTTGCGCGTCCAAGGAATGTCGTAACTCGCGGTCTCGATTTGCATAACCTTTTCTAAATCAGCCTCGACCATATCCCTTAGGCTGATGTCATTATGCGAAGGCCCGTGATACATGCAAAGTTTACTATATGATATCAGCCCATAACTGAGCTTTTAGTAAAGGATTACGGATACAGTCACTTAAAGACACTGAAGAACTTAAGATCATTGAGCCTGCAGTGCATTTAGCGATCGATCTAACGCACCCCTCACTCAAACTCACACCGAGAACGACTGTATTAATCGTCGCGTCGTTAATCATCTTATCGGAGAATTGCTGTAATGCACCGGCTAGCAAACGATCCGTATTAGATGCCTCAGCCTGAAATGAAAAAACAGGCCAACGAAAATTGCCTACAAAATTTAAATCGCTTCGACTTTGAAACCGCGCAATGACCAATGATGTAGCGATAGCAAAATCATTTAATTGAGAATCAGAACCAAAGCTAAGCAATCGGACATCGTCGCTTTGATATACATTTAGAGAAAACACTGAGGGCAAAGCATTAACGAGCGCAAGATCTTCTGCTTTTACTTCAACACCAGGTTCTATACTTGCATTCCGCTCACTTACACTCTCGACCTCTAGCATTTGAGGCGTTGAGTTTGAAATTTCAAGTGACGCACTCTGCTCTTCGAGACTTTCTAGAACGGTCTCCTTTTTTTCTTTAGCAAACTTACTTGCATTAACAGGAAGCTGATCAAGGTCATTAGCCCAGTCAGCTTGATCACTAAAAGTAGGGGATGGAGCAGCATTAAGCAGTTTATGGGCGTACCAGGTTTGCACCCCCATCATATCCAAATAACTAGCTTGCTGCCCCTGACGCGTCACCGCTTATACATCTCCTTGAGGATGCTGTCGCTCGTCAGCACTTTCCATAAGATTCAAAGCATTGATATATGCTTTTGCAGATGCAATAACAATATCAGTATCTGCGCCTAGACCGTTAACAATGCGACCACCACGTTCAACACGAACTGTGACTTCACCTTGCGAGTCTGTACCGCTTGTTATGTTATTAACAGAATACAACTGAAGATTGATGCCTGATTGAGCAAGCTTTTCGATAGCTGAATACGTAGCGTCAACCGGGCCACCACCCTCAGACTCGGCACTTACCTCTTCGCCATCAATTTTCAAGGTAACTTTCGATACGGGACGAACACCTGTTTCAGAAGCAACTGACATACAAACTAGTTCGTATTTTTCTTCCTTAGGTTTACTTACCGAATCACTTACTAACGCATGTAAATCCTCATCAAAGATTTCATGCTTTTTATCAGCTAATTCTTTGAATGCAGCAAATGCAGCATTTAATTCACTTTCAGACTCTAAAGCGATTCCTAATTCTTCTAAACGTGTACGAAACGCGTTACGTCCAGAAAGCTTGCCCAACACCAAACTATTCGTATGCCAGCCCACTGCTTCTGCCTGCATAATTTCGTAGGTTTCGCGATGCTTTAACACGCCGTCTTGGTGAATACCCGACTCATGAGCAAACGCATTAGCACCAACAATCGCCTTATTTGGCTGCACAGGGAAACCTGTAATTGACGATACTAATTTAGAAGCAGGTACAATTTGCGTCGTATCAATTCCAGTCTCTACATCAAACAGGTCAGAACGAGTGCGCACAGCCATCACGACTTCTTCAAGCGATGCGTTGCCCGCACGCTCACCTAAGCCGTTAATTGTACATTCAACCTGACGAGCACCTTGAGCAACTGCAGACAATGAGTTCGCAACCGCCAATCCCAAATCATTGTGGCAGTGAACAGAGAAGATAGCCTTGTCAGAATTTGGAATACGCTGGATCAATTGGCCGATCGTATTGCCATATTGTTCGGGAATCGCATAACCAACTGTGTCAGGAATGTTAATCGTAGATGCGCCCGCATCAATTGCGGCTTCAATGATACGACATAAAAAATCAATCTCTGAACGACCAGCATCTTCGCAAGAAAATTCAACATCATCAGTATGTGAGCGCGCTCGTTTTACTGCGCGAACAGCTTGCTCAATGACAGCATCTGGTTCCATCTGAAGCTTATACTTCATATGAATGGGAGACGTAGCTATAAACGTATGGATACGCGAAGCATTTGCCCCCTTCAGAGCTTCTGCAGCGCGATCGATATCTTTATCTAGCGCTCGAGAAAGACTACATATCCGAGAATCTTTTACCGTATTTGCAATCGCTTGCACAGCACCGAAGTCACCAGGACTTGCAATCGCAAAACCTGCTTCAATAACGTCGACTCTCATTTTTTCTAGCACACGTGCGATGCGAAGCTTTTCCTCTTTTGTCATCGACGCGCCTGGGCTTTGCTCACCATCACGCAAAGTGGTATCAAAAATTACTAACTTGTCTTTGGCTGACATATGCCAAACTCCTAAATTTCGAGATTTATATTCTGTACGCTTGTCGAAGGGGATAAAAATAACTGCCCTACGGCAGATTGAGGGTGAGCACGTCTAAAACTAGAGCGCAGAAAGGGGCAGGTGAATGCTTCGTAAAAATATTCATCACTAATTCATGCAACGACATGACTTAAACCAAAATAACAATGATTAAACCGGTTAGTGACTATAAACTTGCCACATTTATTTTCCAAGTTATTTTGAGCGATTTAGTGACAGATTCCTACAGATCTCGTATTTAGCTAAGCGCGCCTACATAACGGCAACCTTAACCTTTCGTCAGTTTTAGAGAATTATTTTAATTCAGTGCTATTCCCTAATATTAAGAAAATAAATAAGCGACCATACTAATGCTTACGATTTTGTTTATCATCACACTCGCTTTTGTAACCACACTGGTTGTTAAAGTACGCGCCTTATATAAAGCAGACCTGCAAACTAATGACAATAGTTGCCACAAAGAGACACGTAGACGACATAGAGAATGGATGCGCGCTAACCGTGTAATGATGAGGAATAATGACGAAACAATTCTCGAATACATCAACTCATTGCTCGACGACAAAAACACCGGACTTAGCCGTAGTTATGCGGCAGCAAATTACAAAGAAAGCATCTCCCAAAAAACATCTTCTAAACCATACCCAACAAGCCCACTAAAATCGCTAACAGACGACACGAAAGATTGGATAATTGTTGAGGAAGATAAAATTCCAGAACTCGTTGAGATAAGAAAACTCCCGCATTCGTATCTTACTGATCAGCCTAGAATTGATAAGCCTCTATCTGTTAATGATATATATGTGAGCAAAACCAACATCGCAGATACGTAATAACTGTAAATTACAGGCGAGCCTACTCACCGAAATATAACTCTTTCTAGGCATACATCAATCGCTAACAATCCACGCAAAAATATTGAACGGTAAGCCGCCTTTAATCAAAGGGTGGCCCTGACAATCTCCCAACGAACGTTCATAGTCAAGTTCTGTCCTCCGTGTGACCGGAATTTCTATGTTTAGCTCTCTACATGTAGGCACGGATTTTCAGACGCTCAAACGCACTACTAAAAGCCGGCAAGCTTAGTGCTGATCATCGCTTAAACCTGGATATAACTGCCAACGCAAGCATTATCTATTTGATTCGTTCAATATACTGCTAGATGATTGGGTCTCCACGAGACCTATGGGCACGCAATAAAAAACCCCAGCAGTATGTACTGCTGGGGTTTCGTATTAGAAGCCTGACGATGACCTACTCTCACATGGGACCTCCCACACTACCATCGGCGATGAACCGTTTCACTTCTGAGTTCGGGATGGGATCAGGTGGTTCCAGTTCTCTATGGTCGTCAGGCAAAACTCTGGTTGAAGTAACTTACTGTCGTTACACCAACACTTAATTCTGCTGTTGTCTTTAACATTTGGAAGCAATAGTAGTCGCTTATGATTCATATCTTCATTATTCGTCGATTGTTCGATTGGTTGCCTATACACCCAGCCTTCTTTCGAAGACGCTTTGGCGTTATATAGTCAAGCCTCACGGGCAATTAGTACAGGTTAGCTCAACGCCTCACAACGCT
>NZ_LWGF01000145.1:0-709 GCF_001635355.1 Oleiphilus sp. HI0125 | reverse complement strand
GCAAACGACGAGATCACTGAATTCTCGGCAGCATTCAAAGACTCATGGGTATATGAAGACCTATACAACAGCCGTAATTTCGGTCCAGCTATGCACAAATTTGGCATGATTGGCGGCGGCGCGTTCAACTTCATTCACCACAACATTATGAAGCTTCCATTCACGTTGCGCGACACTACTCCTGATTACGCCACATTGAAGCCTGCTTCTGAAAGCAAAAAGATCGATTACCCTAAGCCTGACGGCAAGCTTAGCTTCGCTAAACTTGACTCCGTATTCATCGGTAACGTAAACCATGCAGAGCACCAGCCATGCCACTTGAAGCTAGCTGATGGGAGCATCCCTCTTGCGCAAAACTTGCCAAAATATGATGAGCCAGCGCAACGCTACTGCCCTGCAGGCGTATACGAGATTGTTGAAGACGAGAGCGGCGAAAAACGCTTCCAGATCAATTCTCAAAACTGTGTACACTGTAAAACATGTGATATCAAAGACCCTGCTCAGAACATTACCTGGGTAACACCTGAAGGTGGCGGTGGTCCAAACTATCCAAACATGTAAGAACGTTTTTATAGTTAAACGCAAACAAAAAGCCCGCTTTCGCGGGCTTTTTTATTTTGATAACTCACACCTTAAAACCGGTCACGATCATGCGCTCGCTCCAAAGCTAAATCTGGCCCCATCGGCACAATGCGAGTCGGGTTAATCA
>NZ_LWGF01000144.1:0-459 GCF_001635355.1 Oleiphilus sp. HI0125 | reverse complement strand
CCGTTACAGAAATATCGGGATCGTTGCGCACGTTGATGCGGGTAAGACGACGACAACCGAGCGCATTCTATTCTATACAGGCCTATCTCATAAGATTGGTGAGGTGCACGATGGTGCAGCTACCATGGATTGGATGGAGCAGGAACAAGAGCGCGGCATTACCATTACTTCTGCGGCAACTACGTGTTTTTGGTCGGGTATGCGTCAGCAATTCGATCAGTTCAGAATTAATATCATTGATACGCCGGGGCACGTTGACTTTACCATTGAGGTAGAGCGTTCTTTGCGCGTATTGGATGGTGCTGTGGTTGTGTTGTGTGGCTCGTCTGGTGTGCAGCCGCAAACAGAGACCGTATGGCGTCAAGCCAACAAATACCAAGTTCCTCGCATGGTATTTGTAAATAAAATGGATCGTACCGGTGCTGACTATTTGTCGGTCGTGGATCAATTAAAAGATCG
>NZ_LWGF01000143.1:0-816 GCF_001635355.1 Oleiphilus sp. HI0125 | reverse complement strand
TGAGTTGAACTTAGCAGATTATTTCCGTGCAAACGGTATGAAATATACTGCTGTAACATTTGATACTTCAGATCAAACACGTGCTGGTTTTGAAAGTGGTCGTTGTGATGTTCTTACTTCTGACCAATCGCAGTTATACGCAATTCGTATTGGTTTGAAGGATCCAGATTCAGCAATGGTTCTTCCAGAGGTTATCTCTAAGGAACCTCTAGGTCCAGTTGTTCGTCAGGGTGATGACGAGTGGTTCAACATCGCTAAGTGGTCTTTGGTAGCAATGATCGAAGCTGAGTTCTTGGGTGTCGATTCTGCGAACGCAGCTGATATGAAAGACAACGGTAAGCCTGCTCAGAAGCGTCTTCTTGGGACTGAAGGTGATGCTGGCGAGAAGCTTGGTTTAAGTGCTGATTGGGCTTACAACATCGTTTCACAAGTAGGTAATTACGGCGAGTCATTCGAGCGTAATGTAGGTATGGGTTCTCCTCTTAAAATTGCACGTGGCATTAACGAGCAATGGAATAAAGGTGGCTTCCTATACTCACCACCGATTCGTTAATTCGAATAGGTAAATAAAGGGGCTTTATGCCCCTTTTGCCGTTCTAAATTACACCCCAAGACTAGAGGCACTATATGTCCGAAGAAATTCGTGCAAAAGCATCAAGCTCAGGCTCAATGCTCAATAACCCAAGAGTTAGGGCCATCTTATATCAGGCTTTACTATTGTTTGGACTGGGTTATTTTTTCTATTCTATAGTTTCAAATGCGCTGAACAATATGGAGGCGCGAGGCATAAAGAGCGGTTTTGATTTTCTATTTACC
>NZ_LWGF01000142.1:0-900 GCF_001635355.1 Oleiphilus sp. HI0125 | reverse complement strand
GGCTATTTAAAATCCGAAAAGCACCTTTACCGTTATTCGTTGTGCCAACAACCGCAGGCACAGGTTCTGAAGTCACAATTGTTTCGGTCGTTTCAGATCCAGATACACATCAAAAATCGCCAATCATTGATCCAAAGCTTGTACCAGCCATGGCGGCATTAGACGGTAAATTAATGCTTGGCCTTCCGCCTGCTGTCACTGCGGCAACAGGTATGGATGCTTTAACTCATGCAATCGAGTCGTTCATTTCCACTAATGCTACGGATGAGACACGTGGTTACGCATTAGCAGCGACCAAACTCATCATGGAAAATTTAGAAACATCAGTACATGACGGAAAAAACTTTGAGGCACGCCAAAATATGGCCATGGCGTCATATTATGCAGGACTAGCATTTACAAAAGCAGGTGTTGGTTATGTACACGCTATTGCGCATAACTTTGGCGCTCTATACTCAACGCCTCACGGTCTCGCCAATTCGATCGTCTTACCACACATATTGGACTATTCGAAAAGCGACATCATTCCTCAGCTTGCTGAACTTGCAAAAGCTAGTGCTTTAAAAACAGGCAGAGAAAGCAACAAACAACTCGCTGATAAATTTATAGCTAGAGTACGTAGCATGTTGCAGTCGTTCGAAATCCCAGAGACACTTGATAGCCTTAAAAAAGAAGACATCCCGCGCATTGCGAAGCTTGCTCTGGAAGAAGCACATGCAAATTACCCGGTACCAAAGTATATGGATAAGGGCACTTGCGAGGCATTAATTGGAAAAATGGTGGCGTAAAGAAGTTCACTTAATAAGTTGACGGGAGAGGCAAAGCCCTTCCTCTTCAACAAGGCAACAACACTTAACATTCAAGGCCAACTGAAGCCTTGACATTAAGTAATTAAAACGG
>NZ_LWGF01000141.1:0-1133 GCF_001635355.1 Oleiphilus sp. HI0125 | reverse complement strand
GATTCCGAATCGATGGCGTTCTTCATCCCGTATACGAATTTCCCGCTAAGGTCGGGATTGCCGTCACCAGTCGCCTTAAAATATTAGGCCGATTAAACGTTGCAGAGAAACGTAAACCACAAGATGGCCGAATAAAAACAAAGAACGATAAAGACAAAGAAATCGAACTTCGGTTATCGACCCTACCAACCGCCTTTGGCGAAAAGCTTGTGATGCGTATTTTTGACCCTGATGTGCTGCAATGTAGTTTTGCAGATCTCGGGTTTGCGAATGAAGATCTAAAACGCTGGCAGAACATGATTCGCCAACCGCATGGAATTATCCTTGTCACAGGCCCAACTGGTTCCGGTAAAACCACAACGCTTTATTCAACGCTTCGCGAACTTGCAACACAAGAAGTTAACGTGAGTACCGTCGAAGACCCAATCGAAATGATTGAGCCCGCATTTAATCAAATGCAAGTGCAGCACAATATCGATCTGGGGTTTGCAGATGGTTTGAAAGCATTGATGAGACAAGACCCAGACATCATCATGGTTGGTGAGATTCGCGATTTAGAAACCGCTGAAATGGCGATTCAAGCCGCATTAACTGGCCACTTGGTTTTATCCACCTTGCATACCAATGATGCTCCAAGCTCTATCAGCCGTCTTTTGGAACTAGGTGTCGCGCCCTATTTGATTCGCGCAACCTTGCTTGGTGTCATGGCACAGCGTTTGGTACGTACACTGTGCCCAAGCTGTAAGACAGAAACCGTAATTGATTCCAATGACTGGGCAGAACTAACCAGCCCATGGAAAACCAAACAACCTGAGAAAGCCTGTAAACCGGTCGGGTGTTTGGAGTGTAGAAACACCGGTTATCATGGTCGTGCAGGTGTATACGAAGTGATGCCGCTTAGCGAACAAATGAAAGCCAATATTCATGACCAAACCAATATCATGGATTTGCGCAAAATTGCGATAAAAGAAGGTATGCAGTCTTTACGTTTGAGTGGCGCCCACAAAGTTGCCTCGGGCCAAACGACCATCGACGAAGTGTTGCGCGTAACCCCCGCAAGTCTCAGTCGCTGAACAGACTATTCCAGCGCCATTCAGCAGTATCTCCTTGAAGCCTCTCTGGCACAGCGCGTA
>NZ_LWGF01000140.1:0-704 GCF_001635355.1 Oleiphilus sp. HI0125 | reverse complement strand
AAGACCAAGTGATTCAATAATGGATATAAATTATAAAGGTCCAAGCGACCTTCCCAGCCTTGCTCCATCGGACGAACACTTTGATACGCATCGTAAAAACGTTGATCAAAGGCGCCAAACAAGCGCGTCATCGCAATATCAGTTTCAGCCCATCCGTAATACACCGCTGGATCGATAAATACAGGCAACCCAAGCTGATTCGAATGAACGTTCCCTGACCAAAGATCTCCGTGTAATAGCGAAGCTAATTGATAAGGCACAATATTATCTAGCCGTAAGCATAATGCCTCAATCGCTTGAAGATCTCCTACGGCCAGAAAATTCAAATCAAATGCTTTCTCTGCAAGCACCATTAATCGCTGCTCAGCAAAAAAATTGAATGGGTCTTTCGTGAGTTTGTTCGACTGAACAGTTCGACCACAATAGTTATCGTTGACGAAACCATATTCATCACGAGTCAATGAATGGATCGCAGCCAACTGAACACCAAGCTGCTCCCAAAAGTCCTTTGCCAATTGATTTGGTCGAATGTATTCCAAAACCAAGTAGCTCTGTCCATAAGCGTATACATCTGGCGTACAAACATTAGAGACACTAGATAAATATGAGAGGCCTTCAGCCTCACATTGAAAAAAGCTTGGTGGAGCCGATGCCATATATTTAATAAACACCGGCGGTTCACTGCGATGTGAAAAAACTATATT
>NZ_LWGF01000139.1:0-926 GCF_001635355.1 Oleiphilus sp. HI0125 | reverse complement strand
TGCAACGATAAGAGCAGCAATCAAACCACCCGCTGCAGCAGCGTTTGTGTTCAAGAATACGCTAGCAACTTCGTTTGCTACAGCGATACCGCCAAGCTTCAAAGTAGAACCACCGTTGAAACCGAACCAGCCCATCCAAAGGATGAAAGTACCAAGAGTCGCTAGTGGAAGGTTAGCGCCTGGGATAGCGTTAACTTCACCGTTAGGACCGTACTTACCTTTACGAGCACCAAGAAGGATAACACCAGCAAGTGCAGCTGCTGCACCAGCCATGTGAACGATACCAGAACCTGCGTAGTCGCTGTAGCTAAGCTCATACAAGCCGAATACTGCGTCGCCGTTCCAAGTCCAAGCACCTTCCATTGGATAGATGAAACCAGTCATGATTACCGCAAAAACTAGGAAAGCCCAAAGCTTCATACGCTCTGCAACCGCACCAGATACGATAGACATTGCAGTTGCAACGAATACTACCTGGAAGAAGAAGTCAGACGCGCCTGAGTACTCACCCATGTCGCCGAAACCAGCTTCAGTTGCAGAAGCAAGTACGCCAGCGATTGCAGCTTCGTCCATAGAAGCAACGCTGTCAGTAGCACTTAAGAAGTAGCCGCCGCCGTACATGATTTCGTAACCGCATACTAAGTACATAGTACAAGCGATCGCGAACAACGCGACGTTTTTAGTCAAAATTTCAGTCGTGTTCTTAGCGCGAACAAGACCTGCTTCAAGCATGGCGAAACCTGCCGCCATCCACATTACTAATGCGCCGCACACCAAGAAATAAAAGGTGTCCATCGCATATTGAAGTTCAAATATGTTATTGGATAACTGTTCCATGATAGCCCTCCGTACCTAGGCTCTTATGATTTATAAAATGGTTATACAGCGTCAGTGCCGGTTTCGCCGGTACGGATACGAATCGCTTG
>NZ_LWGF01000138.1:0-889 GCF_001635355.1 Oleiphilus sp. HI0125 | reverse complement strand
TGATCGCCATCAGGCAGCGCTGACTCAACAGCCATACAAGCGTCGAACAACTCTTCACCGACAATGATGCGCTTGGGCGAAACCAAACGAATACTATGTTCAAGAACATTGCCTCGCTGCGATGTATTGATCAGTGCAGCAATTGCCCCCAACTTCGCTAACGCCACAACGCATAGTAATAACTCAACACGATTTTCCATCATGACGACAATCGTATCGCCCTTTACCGTCCCTGTGCCCTCTAGATAATGCGCAATTTGATTAGCTTTGCGATTGAAGTCGCTATAACTCAAAGACTGCCCTTCAAACATCACCGCGATATTGTCTGGAAACTTTGACGCTACCAGCTCAAAGCACGAAGCTAAATTATTAACGGGATTCTTACGCTGCTGCGCGACACGATATAAACCGCGTAATTTCTTTGGAAGGCCTCTAAAAAGCTCAGGAGAACGAACGATAAGATCACGTGCGCTTAAAGCACGCTGATTGGCTATTTGAGTCATAAAGATTCTTATTTTTGTTAGATATCGGTAGTTTTATTTTGCAGCAAACGCGTCGAGGTATTTATGCACTTCCTGCTCAATTCGTGTTTTAAACGGTCGCAAAACAAAACTAAGCTCTAAAGTTAACGCGATACTATCCGAAGCGCAGTGAATTTCACCTTTCGCACCAGATCCTTTAAACGCAAGCGTCTCACCTTGCCAACCGTATTTGAGCCCAAACTTTTCAGTTAGATCTTCCGCTAAACTTTCCGCTTCTTGCTTTGCAGCGTCTAGTCCTCGGTTATGCGTTCTTTCGATGCGAATTGCGCTCATCAAAAAATCCTACTGCTGATTAGTTTTACAATTTGGCAAGTCTAACCGATATTGCACAAACCCAGAACAATCTA
>NZ_LWGF01000137.1:0-1756 GCF_001635355.1 Oleiphilus sp. HI0125 | reverse complement strand
ATCTAAGCAGTGCTGAAGTTATTCAGATTAAAGTTGCTCAGGGTGCAAAACCTGGTGAAGGTGGTCACCAGCACCTTCGACTACTGCTACAGCACCGGAGTTACGTACACCAAATCGCTCACCAGCAGTACCTGCAGCAAACATCTCACCACCGGTTGCACCGTATAAACAGGTGTTACCGACAATAGACGTTTCTTGAGTCTTAAATACACTTCCTACTGGCGGACGAATCACAAGACGACCGCCGGTCATGCCTTTACCGACATAATCGTTTGCATCACCTTCTAGATCCATGTTCAGGCCGCCAGCATTCCACACACCAAAACTCTGGCCTGCAGTACCATTAAGCTTGAGCGTAATTGCTTGTTCGCTCATACCTTGGTTACCGTGACGTTTAGCGATTTCGCCAGACAGACGAGCACCAACTGAACGGTCACAGTTAGTCACGTTGAAACTAAATTCACCGCCCTTCTTACCTTCAATACTTGGAAGCAATTCCTCAACCATACGCTCCGCTAACAAGCCTTGATCGAAAGGCACATTACGCACGACTTCGCAGGTGTGCGGCTTATCTTCTGCTACCCCACCATCCGATAAAATAGCGCTAAGATCGAGTTGCTTCTGCTTGTCAGTCGAGCCTTCTAATGCTTCGAGAAGATCTGTGCGGCCTACGAGTTCTTCAAGACTACGAACACCTAACTTAGCCATCCATTCACGCGTTTCTTCAGCCACAAAGCGGAAGAAATTCATCGCCATTTCGACAGTGCCTTTAAAGTGCTCTTCTCGCAGTTTTTCGTTCTGCGTAGCAACACCTGTTGCACAGTTATTCAAGTGACAAATACGGAGGTATTTACAACCTAGAGCCACCATCGGCGTTGTACCGAAACCGTAGCTCTCAGCACCCAACATCGCAGCTTTTACAACATCAAGTCCCGTTTTAAGACCACCATCTGTTTGTAAACGAACGCTACCACGTAAGTCGTTACCGCGAAGCGTTTGATGTGCTTCGCTCAAGCCTAGCTCCCAAGGAGAGCCTGCATAACGAATAGAGGTCAATGGACTAGCAGCAGTACCACCGTCGTAACCCGAAATAGTGATTAAGTCAGCGTAAGCTTTTGCAACACCAGCAGCAATCGTCCCGACACCTGGCTCAGAAACAAGTTTCACAGAGACAAGCGCATCGGGATTAACCTGCTTCAAGTCGAAGATCAATTGAGCCAGATCCTCGATAGAATAAATATCATGATGAGGCGGAGGAGAAATCAACGTCACACCAGGTACAGAATAACGAAGCTCTGCGATCAAGTCGTTGACTTTACCGCCAGGCAACTGACCACCTTCACCAGGTTTTGCACCCTGAGCAACTTTAATCTGAATAACTTCAGCACTGCTTAGATAATGCGGTGTAACACCAAAACGACCCGAAGCAACCTGCTTGATCTTAGAACGTTTAACAGTTCCATAACGCGCGACATCTTCGCCACCCTCACCAGAGTTAGAACGGCCACCTAGAGTGTTCATCGCAACAGCTAATGCTTCGTGTGCTTCAGGAGACAACGCCCCCAAAGACATCGCTGCAGAGTCAAAACGCGGGAAGATATTTTCAACTGGCTCTACCTCGTCCAAGGAGATAGGAGAAATACCTTGCTTCAAACCAAACATATCACGCAATGTAGCAGCAGGACGATTATTCACTAAGTCTGCGTATTCTTTGTAAACACCATAATCGCCGCTCTCAACCGCACGCTGAACCGTG
>NZ_LWGF01000136.1:0-826 GCF_001635355.1 Oleiphilus sp. HI0125 | reverse complement strand
ATCATCTCCACCGAGCGCTACAATATGACAGCTCGCACATACGACAGTGCCGTCGCTGCTCAGTTGAGGATCATGAAATAGCTTCTCGCCCAAGGCAGCGATCTTGGGATCTTCATTATGGAGTTCAGGAATAGGCCTGAACGAGGGAACTCGGAGTCTTTAAAGGTGTATTCCGCGCGATGCTCATGATTGTGTGACTCTTCATGGTGAGCATCATGTCCTTGGCTATTGTTGTGAGTGTTGTTATGGCCACTATGGTCATCATGACTAGAGCTGTCGCTGTGTCCGCATGCAGACAGCATCACGACGGTGAAATATAAAGCGATTAAACGAATAACAAACACAGCCACTGTCCACCTAATTAAGTTTGATGGCGGCTAGTATAATCAAGCTTCTTAACCCTGCCTGACTTGTTGCACTCTCATACAAAATTCCTAAAAAAAGCCTGACGTAACGTTTTGTATTTTCTTGTACACTGCGCAGTAGAGTTGTATGAGCTTGCTATAGTGAATAAATACACAGCAAAACGATAAAACAACTCTAACTAATAAAAGTAAAACTACCGTGCGACTTACAACAAAGGTGCGGCGGTACTGGCGAGTATTGATATTAGGAACATTGATAGGATTCAGTGTTTTCTCTCCTACAACACATGCCATTACTGTCATTGGTCATGCCTCGGTAGACAGAAACGAATTGCAGCTCAAGGAAGTAAGAGCGATCTTTACAATGAAAAAGCGTCTATGGTCGGACGGGCAACGCGTACAAGTCTACGTACTGAGCCAAGATCAGAAAACACATAAAGCATTCTGCAAGCAAGTATTGG
>NZ_LWGF01000135.1:0-41898 GCF_001635355.1 Oleiphilus sp. HI0125 | reverse complement strand
ATGATGCCTTACTAGGATTAAATGCAGCATGCTCTGCATGAGCATTTTTTACTCGCGTTTTTTTACTATCGATAAAGACGTGGCTACAAAATTGAGCAATCGCTTTTCTATCGTCTTCGGCCCGTATATAAAAACCCTGAAGCGGAAACGGCGTTTCGTGCCACGGACGATCTAGGCCTGCAACAAACATCCCTTCTTGCAGATTCGATACCGCTGTTTTGACACGTTCAACACTCATATCTCGTTCTCTTTACCCGTTAACACGCACAATTCTCGTTATTATGACTCACTCAAAAATTGATACCACTAAAGCCTGTAAGCCTTTGTAACGTATAGTAATTAACGACCCTGCGTTGGGTCACATACCGACGAATGATTCCATAATTGAGGTACGTGCCCATCCTTATCACTACCAGGTACGGTCTTAGTCGCAACCACATAGGGAATACTCGATGGCTTAAGATAATCACGGTTTACCCACTTCCTACCAACCCTTACCTGAGGCTCTTTAGGCTGACAACGCATGATTATCTGGATTTCATCACCTAAATATTTGATCTCCCCAGCTCCTTTCGCGTCGACAACATAAGCACAAGCCTTACCTTTTTCTATGGGTAACGCCCTGTGATCTAGATCTTTGCGCTCAGACCCACAGTAAGCAATCCCTAACTGATCATTAGGAATGCACGCTCTTTGCGCCCGAAAATTAGCATCATAGAAGCGCACAGCGCGCTGCGAGCACTGAGCCTGTAATACGAGAGGAGTTGAATAGCGTTCTCGGGAGTTGAACCCTTGTACGTCAATAGTTTCCCAATGAACACGAAACTGTCTCAACTCGCCTTGCGAGTTCTCTGCCTCAAAAAAACCGTAATGCGTTGTGGTTCTTGACGTTGCACAGCCTTGCAAAAGCAAGCTGAAACCAAGCAGAAAGACCGAGAAAATTTTCAATAAAGTCATTTATATACAAACTTTTTGTAGAACTTGTCTTAAGACTAGCAAGGAATACGCATATTGGCCCAGATCAAGACAAGTTATTTACTTGCATAAAAAGCTTGCTTAATGCATTCTCGATATTAAAATTGAAATCGTTCTCATTATTAACTTCATTAAGGATAAACCATGCGTTTTGGAATTAAGTCACTACTCGCCGCAATGCTATTTACCTCAGTAAGCAGCAGTGCGATTGCATCAGAAGAAGTCAATGTCTACTCATACCGCCAACCATTTTTGGTAGAACCATTATTCAAAGGCTTCACTGAAGAGACAGGAATCAAGGTAAACGTGGTATTTGCCAAGAAAGGTCTAGCAGAGCGCCTTAAGCGTGAGGGTGCTAACTCTCCGGCTGACTTAGTATTCACTGTTGATATTGGCCGCCTAAATGAAGTTGTTGAAATGGATTTAGTTCAGGCTGTTAACTCAGATACTCTTAACAGCAATATTCCTAGCCAATATCGTGATCCAGAAGGACTGTGGTTTGGTCTTACGACTCGTACTCGCTCTATCTACGCATCAAACGAACGTGTAAAAGATGGCGAAATCACAACATATGAAGAGCTTGCCGATGAAAAATGGAAAGGTCGTATTTGTACTCGTAGCGGCAAACATCCATATAATTTAGCGTTGATCGCTTCAATGATCGCTCATCACGGCGAAGCAGAAACGGAAACATGGTTGAAGGGCGTTAAAGCAAACCTTGCTCGCAAACCACAAGGCAATGATCGCGCACAAGTAAAAGCTATTTATGAAGGCGTATGTGACCTTTCACTAGGCAATAACTACTACCTAGGCAAAATGCTGCAAGATGAAGAGCAAACAAAATGGGCAAATGCCGTTAACATTCTGTTCCCTAACTCTGCAGATCGCGGTACTCACGTAAACATCAGCGGCATGGCATTGACAACGAGCGCACCAAACAAAGCAAACGCCATTAAGCTAATGGAATACTTAACAGGCGAAACAGCTCAAACAATGTATGCTGAGCAAAACTTTGAATACCCAGTTAACCCAGCAGTTCAACCAAGTGAACTCGTTGCATCTTGGGGTGAATTCAAAGCAGATCA
This sequence comes from Oleiphilus sp. HI0125, assembly GCF_001635355.1. Lineage (NCBI taxonomy): Bacteria > Pseudomonadati > Pseudomonadota > Gammaproteobacteria > Oceanospirillales > Oleiphilaceae > Oleiphilus > Oleiphilus sp. HI0125. The sequence continues at coordinate 39,838 of NZ_LWGF01000135.1, read as the reverse complement.
ACTACCTCTTGCTGACATTGCCGGTTTACGCAAAGCTGCTGCAAAGCTAGTAGATAAAGTAGCATTCGATCAATAATGCATCGACTCATAAAGAAAGCGGCCTAGAGCCGCTTTTTTTGTTTATACTAAGTTTCTTTAAGACAACCGAATCATTTCTCTTTGCGCACTAATAGCCCGACATATCCCGTTAAATCTTTTTGGCGATCAGAGCATTACTGGAAGCTCAGTGCTTTTTTAACGACCAGCATCATCTGCCTACCAGTATTGGCCGTTTTGTATTTAGCCGCATTTCCAGACGACAACATTTGGGTTCATTTATCTGAGACAGTACTTCCTGCCTATATTAAAAGCACGCTAATATTAATGCTCGGAGTTGGATGTCTGAGTACCGCTTTAGGCATTGGTGCTGCATGGTTAATAAGCCATTATAGTTTTCCAGGCAAACGTTTTTTCACCTGGGCGTTATTACTCCCTTTTGCGATGCCTGCGTATGTGATTGCTTATGTCTACACTGACTTTCTTGAATATGCTGGCCCTCTCCAATCAATGCTTAGAGAGATATTTGGCTGGCAATCGAGCAGAGACTACTACTTCCCCGAAGTCCGAAGCATGGGGGGCGCCATTATCCTCATGTCACTAACGCTATACCCTTATATCTACATGCTGGCTCGCGCCGCATTTTTGCAACAATCAGTTTCTCTTTACTACGCCGCTAGAAGCCTGGGTTCGAATTCTTTTGGCTTTTTCTTCCGCGTATCATTACCGATTGCGCGACCTGCAATTGTCGTCGGTTTATCTTTGGTTCTGATGGAAACACTGAATGACTTCGGTACCGTTGATTACTTCGCAATTCAAACGCTGACTGCAGGCCTTTATGACACATGGCTGAATATGAGCAATTTAGGCGGTGCAGCTCAAATTGCTACCGTGATGATGTTAGCTGTCGTGTTTTTAATCATGATGGAGAGAAAATCTAGGGACCAACAGCAGTCGTTTTCTAGCAAAACTCAATCACGTCCTCTGCCAACTCAACACCTGACTGGAAAAAAGGCTTTCTTCGCTACTCTACTCGCATCAACACCAATTGTTTTTGGTTTCTTAATTCCGGTCATCATTCTTTCCGACTATTCGATTCATTACTTTGACAAAAGCTGGAACACGCAATTTTTTACCTACGCATTTAATAGTTTTTCTCTGAGCTTTAGCGCCGCATTCATCACTTTAGTCATCGCATGTATTTTGGCTTATACGAAGCGCTTAGATAACTCAAAATTCACCCGCTCTATGACACAAGTATCTAGCCTAGGGTACGCAATTCCAGGTGCCGTTTTGGCAATCGGCGTAATTATTCCGCTCGCGGGCTTTGATAACTGGCTTGATAACATCGCTCGCAGCCATTTCGGATTCAGCACTGGCTTATTATTGAGTGGAAGTATTGCGGCATTACTTTTTGCCTACACTGTGCGCTTCTTAGCCGTCGCAACCGGAGCTATAGATTCAAGCCTTGAGAAAGTTACACCATCGATGGACATGGCCTCTCGATCTCTTGGAAAGAGCAGCCTGACAACGCTAATACGCATTCACTTACCGATCATAAAACCAGGCGCATTAACGGCCATGCTTGTCGTGTTTGTAGATTGTATGAAAGAGCTTCCTGCAACACTGATACTGCGCCCATTCAATTTTGAAACACTGGCAACGCATGTGTATCAATTTGCGTCAGATGAACTGATAGAACAATGCGCATTATCAGCTTTAGTAATTGTTATTGTGGGAATTATTCCTGTGATTTTACTTAGCCGCTCAATCAATCGAACGTAGTACTTATCTGAAATGTTGAGACATAAAAAAAGCGACCCAAGGGTCGCTTTTTTTATCGCTGGGAACTTATTCCCAAACTACTTTAGCTCTACCAGCATACCAACCATCAATTTGATCTTTGTACTGTCCTTCAACAACATCACGCTTGATCTTCATTGTTGGCGTTAAGAAGCCATTCTCAATCGCCCAAAAATCTTTTACAACAACCATGAACTGCAAAGCTTCATGCGGATCAACCGTTGCATTCACCGATGCCATTAGCTCAGTCAAACTCTTCTCTAAGTTTGCACGAAAATCTGGCTCATCGCGTTTTGGCAATGCCTCTTCAGAAAGATGAATCAATGCGTGAGGCTGCGGACACTCAGCACCAGCAACACATACCATTTCAATTTCATCGTGACTGATGATTTTATTTTCAATTGGCGCCGGAGCAACGTACTTACCCTTACTCGTCTTAAAGATCTCTTTGATACGACCAGTAATTTTAAGGCGACCCATGTCATCGATCTCACCTTTGTCACCAGTTAGCAAGAAACCATCTTCGGTGAAGCTTTCTTTGGTTTTCTCATCGTTTTTGTAATAACCCATCATATTTGCAGGGCTGTTCACTTCGATTTCACCAATCTCAGAAATACGCTGCTGAACACCGGGTAAGGGCTCACCAACATAACCAACACGCGAACGGCCAGGTAGTGAAATATGCGAGTAAGCAAAATTCTCTGACATGCCATAGCCTTCAAGCAGCTCAAGGCCAAGACCGCGGTACCACTTGATAATTTCTTCAGACAACGGAGCAGAACCACTACCAGCAAACCGACAATGCTCCAAGCCTAGTCCAGTCAATACTTTCTTCTTCACAATGCCTGACAGAATTGGCACTTTTAATAAACGATTAAGTTTCTTAGGAGGCATTTTCTTGAAAATACCTAGCTGGAACTTAGACCATAAACGCGGCACTGAAACGAATACTGTCGGACGTGCTCGCTGAAGGTCTTGCAAGAAGGTGTCTAACGCTTCTGCAAAATAAAGTTCGAAACCAATGTAGAACGACGACTGCTCAACAACATAACGCTCAAACACGTGCGCAAGTGGCAAGTATGAAAGCATGCGATCTTCAGTGAATAATTTAAGAGCCTGAGATGCACCGGAAGCAGCTACACCCATTGCTCCAAACGACAACATAACGCCTTTAGGACGACCGGTACTACCTGAGGTGTATACAATAGTCGCTAACTCATCTGCTGAACGCTCAACTTCACCCTCAAGAGGAGCTGTTTCAGCAATTAATGAATCCCACGTTGGGTAATCATTTTCTGGGCTTAAAGGATAAGAGATACAAGGCATGTCAGCTGGAACGCCCGGAGCCATATCTTCCCAATCATCGAGCTTACCTACGAATAAAGCTTGCGCTTCACTGTGTTCAAGAATGTAGCTAACCGTGTCAGCATTCAATGTTGGATAAAGAGGAACCGTCACATGACCTGCCATCCAGATTGCTAGATCTGACATGATCCAGTGGGCACAGTTTTTTGAAAGAATCGCGATTTTACTTTTCGGAGGGAAGTTCTGAGCTTTGAGGTAGTTCGCCATACGTCGGGCTTCGTTCATGGCACGTGCCCAAGTATATTCTTGCACTACACCATTACCCATTGGCTGAGTCATATAGACTTTATCAGCTCTTTGTTTTTCCCACTTATAAACAGACTCTAAAGGAAGCGTCACATTCTGAACTGCACTCATAATTATTCGATCGCCTTTTATTCGTATTTTAGAAAACGTGTTTCATTAATTTTTTGACAATATTTTTGAATGATAAAAGGACTGAGTTCAAATTGAAACAACAATTTAAACTCAGTCCCGATAGCGCAAATTAGCCTTGCTTATATAAACCCTAAATTCCTACGGTCAATCCCATAAGACAGATTCTTTCGCTTCAAACCAAGTCTCAACTTTCGGCGCGTAATGTGACTCAATCACATCTCTTTTTATTTTCATCGTTGGTGTTAAGAAATTATTCTCAATCCCCCAGACATCACTCACCACAACAATAAACTGAATTGCCTCATGCTGATCTAAGGTTGCATTAACAAACTTGATTAATCCCTTAAGGCTCTCCGAGGTTTTGTCACGAAATGCTTGATCACCATGCATAGCCTGCAAATGCTCTGGCAAAACAGCCACAGCATATGGTTGAGCACAATCTGCACCCGCAACGCAAACAACTTCAATCGCTTGATCGACCATCAACTTATTTTCGATAGGCGCTGGCGCAACGTATTTACCTTTACTGGTCTTAAAGATTTCTTTAATTCGACCTGTAATCTTTAATCGACCTAACTCATCAATCTCGCCTTTATCTCCCGTCAATAAGAAACCATCTTCGGTGTAGCTTTCTTTGGTTTTCTCATCATCTTTGTAGTAGCCCATCATCGCAGCAGGGCTTTTAATTTCTATCTCACCTTTTTCAGAAATTCGCTGCTGAACCCCAGGCAATGGCTCGCCGACATACCCAACTCTAGCGCGACCAGGCATACTGATATGTGAATAAGCAAAATTCTCCGACATGCCATACCCTTCCATCAATTCCAGTCCTAAGCCTCGGTACCAATTAATAATATCTTCTGACAAAGGAGCTGAGCCACTCACAGCAAAGTGACAATGATCTAAGCCCAAGTTCTTCAATACTTTTTTATTTACAAGAGAAGATATGATCGGAATACTCTGAAGGAACTTCAGTTTTTCAGGTGTCATTTTCTGGAATACACCGAGCTGGAACTTCGCCCATAATCTCGGCACAGAGATAAAGACCGTTGGTCGCGCACGCTTTAAGTCCTGAACAAATGTATCAAGCGCTTCTGCAAAGAAAAGATGAAAACCCACATACAAAGACGCCTGCTCTACGGCATAGCGCTCAAATACGTGCGCCAAAGGCAAATAAGAAAGCATGCGTTCTGAATCTTTCATCTCAAGTGCCTCAGAAACACCTTTCGCTGCCATACTCATAGCCCCAAAAGAAATCATGACACCTTTAGGTTTGCCAGTACTCCCCGAGGTATAAACAATCGTTGCTAACTCATCGGCATCACGAACCGTTTCTTCCATAAGCGGTTTATGGTCGGCAACAATTTGCTCCCAAGTTTGGAAATCATTTGGCGGGCTAAGTGAATAAGATAAACAGGGAAGATCATCTGGAACACCAGCTTTCATCTCATCCCAGTCATCCAATTTACCAACAAAAAGAAGTTTTGAATCACTGTGTTCTAGAATATATCGAACGGTCTCTGCGTTTAATGTCGGATACAGAGGTACAGTGACATGCCCCGCCATCCAAATAGCCAAATCTGACATGATCCAGTGCGCACAGTTTTTCGATAAAATAGCAATCTTGCTTTTGGGAGGGAGGTCTAGAGACTTTAAATAGGAGGCCATTCTTCTCGCCTCACCAACCGCTCGATTCCAAGTGTATTCTTGTACCTGATCCCCGCCCATCGGCTGTGTCAGATATAAGTCATCAGCTTTTGCTTTTTCCCACTTATAGGCGTAAGCGAGTGGCGATAAAAATCCGTTATTTGCTCCCATGAACCCCTCTCTATTTATTATTGGTGGACTTACGAAGAGCAACCATCATAAAAGCAGTGCCACAAAAAAGATATGTTAAATGCAGCCAAGCGACTATTTGCAGTGTGATTGCAAACACAACAAGCAATAATAGAATTTGCTGCGCTCTGAAATCTCGACTATATCACTACGGCGCTTGGTAATTTTGCTAGGCTAATCATCACAATTAAAACGATAACCATAGGCTTAAGGAACTGATATGTCGCCTAATCAGGTCGTATCGAACGAGCATATGGATACCTTGAAGTCGCCATACACATGTATCAAATGTGGCGAAGGTTCTATGATACCAGCCGTTCAAGAAGGTGAGCCGGAGTACACCGAAAACTATCTATGCGTGAAGTGCCATTTCCATGACACGATTCCCGCGCATGGGATACTCATTAGTCAAGCAGCAACGAGTGTCATAGGACTGTTGCTATGCTTCTTTCTATTTTATGACTATGTATTCGCCTCAACGCCAGATTCTGCTAACACTGTCGAACATAGCGCCTTAGGTTTAGTCGTTGGAGCGTTTTGTATTGGCTTTATTTTTGTTCTTTTTAAAGCATGGAAAGGACATTTGCTAAGACAAAGCTACTTGACTCGTTAGCAACCAACCAAGAAGTGACCCTACTAACACCAATGCTAAAACAGGCTTCGTGATAGCAAGCAGCTTGTTACGTACTCGACGCCTAGCTCTTAACTGTGGCAAATCTTTTAGTAATGAACTTGGCTCGTTCAATGGATAATGTATAAAGACCGCACCGTCTAAACATTGATTGTAGTCGCTGCTTCTCGCGATATTTTTGACTGCGCCCTCAACAGAGTTAGGTGATTCAGACAGCATCAGATCCAAAGCATCACCTATCTTAGAAACATTAGGCAATAATAAAGAGTTGCCAAACACCAATATTTCATCAGTATGAAGGTCGCCGATAATTCGCTCAACCTTATGAGAAGATTCCGAAATTAGAGGCAATACGCCCTCATCTCCATGGAGTAAGGCAGCTCCCATCTCGCCGATCCAACACAACTCATAATGGAACGAATCAAAGCGGCATAGAAGAATATTTGCACCATCACGCTGAAATTCGTCAAGTACACCAAGGCCAGCTTTCAAAGTCTCAAAAAGGCTTAAACCACACTCAAGACCATTCTGAATTCGCTCGTTCAGCGCGGATATATCAAAACCAGAATCAACACAAACCCATACACCATAGTCACTTAATTCAAATGAAGAAGACTCAGAAGATCCGAGATGGATATAGGTATTAAGCATGCCGAAAAAACCATTGTATTTTTGCGGCAGAGGTTATCAGTGCACAGAGCAGTTAGATAGAGGAAATACTTACCATGCGATTACATATTTGAGCACATAGTAAAGAAACAATTAAATTAGTGAGAGCTAACCAATTTCGCTTCATCCAGCATAGCCAAGACAACTTTATCCGACATAACTGGATTTGCCATAGAAGGTTCGTCATCTCCTTCAACGAGAATAACCTCTTCATCAAGTTCATTTACCTGTTGCAAGAACTTTGCAGTCATCATGCTTTCAGGAATAGGACGATGAAGAGTAGGAATAGATTCTTCTTTCGGAGGGTTAACTTTATAGCTCGCTAAATCAACCGCTGGAGCGATTGCTTCAACATGATCATTCTCGGCAGCAGAATCTAGAAAATTACTAGTTTCCGATACGTCAGCTGCACGAAAAGCTTTGATCTCATTTTGTGCAGGCTCTACATCGTCAAAAAAACCACCGATGTAATCATCAAGAATTTGCGAAGCTGTTGTATTTGAAGATTCTGAAATGGGTGCAGATTCAGGCTGTGAAGGAGCATTACCTTCTAATGAGCGAGAGAAACGATCAACAATGATTTCTTCCGAATCAATCGATTGCTTGATCGTAACGTGTTCATCGTTCTGCTTTTTCGTTGCAATACGATACTGTCGAGCGACTTGAACACCCAGTAATGCGAGCAAGAGACCACATGAGGCCTCAAGCACGTGAATAAACATGCTGATGAACATACCTTGGCTTTCCCTAGTTGCACTTTCGGAACACATCACCAAACATCAATGTTTTAGGTTGTTCCGCTATATTATTTATAGTTTTTTGAGTATCTGAGGCGTTTAGTAAGCGATATTTAGCCTCAATATCTTTTAGCAACAAGCGCGTTGCAGCGTCTCTTTACAAACTTTTTCTATACAACTTTTTTAAGAAAAAACATTATACGAGTGTGATCGTATCAAACTGTGATTGATTGTCCAAATCGGTCAATTAGCGACCATTAAATTTGAGCTAATTCAGCGTCTAATTTTTCAATTTCTTCTCTAATCTGCGCATGCATCGAGGCGCATAATTGGGGTATATCGTCTTCGGTTTTCCCTGCGGCGTCAACGGCAGGCAATATGTCTATCAAAACCTTTCCTGAACACCATTTATTTAAATCTAAACGCCCCGCATAGGTGCTTGCAGCAATGGGAGTTATCTTACACTGAGCTTGGACTGCGATATGGAAAGCCCCTTTCTTAAACTCTCCTAAGCCCTTTCCTAGGTTTCGCGTTCCTTCAGCAAAGACCCATATTGAGCGACCTTGGTCATTAATTGCTTCACTAACCTGACCTAATGCATCGATTGAGCTTTTTGCATTCCTGCGATCAATGAGAACATTGCCTGCCAGCCAATACAATTGACCAAAAAAAGGAATCCACTTCAATGAACGCTTCCCAATGCTAGCTGTACCGTACGGTACAATGCAGCCAAGCACATAAAGATCAAGATTGGACTGATGATTCGAAACGATGACGCCTGGTTCAAGTTTCTTGAAACGTTCTTCGTTACGCACTTCAACATTAACACCCAAAAGCTTCAAACCACCATAGCTAAATGCTTTTGCCATAATTCGGTTATTATCGAGATTGAATGGACGGCATAGACAAACGAATACACCCAACACCGCAACCACAACAAAATACAGCGAAAACAAAATAATTCGAACCAACTTCAGCATCGTCAAAAACTACCTAACGCAATGTAATACAGAGGCGCACAGTATAGTGTTTGAAACAAAAGTACAGATAATTTTTGTGAGATTTCGCGTCACAAAAAAGATGAGCTACGCTTTACGCAGAAACGAGTAAGCTTTTTAGGTGTTCTCTTGTACATACACAGCTTTATATTCCTTATTCTTATTAGCCTTCATCTGATTGCCCCTTTGTCTTATGCGGACTCTAGCGTCACAAGCGCAGGCGATGTCCAGACACCCGTTGACGCCGAAGAAAAAGCTACTTCAGAGGATACGCCTGAAACCGAAGATTTATATTCAGTCGCGAACGCCGAATTCCGTGATGCACTGAGCGCAGTGCATCACGATGACCTGTTTGAAATTATTGAGCGCGGCTCAATCCGTGTTCTCGTTACCTATAGCAAAACACATTTTTTTCTTGATAAAGCGCGCCAGCACGGTCTCAGTTACGAGATGCTCAATACCTTTGAGCAGTACTTAAATAAGCGTTACAAGAAACGTCGTAAAGGACGCGCATTGTCAGTGATTGCAATCCCCGTAACGCGTGATGAACTCTTTGAAAAATTAGAGTCAGGGCAAGCCGAACTCGCCATTGCCAACTTAACTATTACACCTGAACGCAAGCAATTCGCAGATTTTTCAATCCCTACCATCAAACAAGTTAAAGAAGTCATTGTCGCCAATAAGAGCGCTCCCATTTTAAAAAGCATTGATGACCTCTCTGGAAAAACCGTATTCGTTCGGGAGAGCAGCAGCTTCAATCAACATTTACTCGAACTTAATGAGTCATTTGTCGCGAAAGGAATTCCTCCTGTCATCGTTATTCATGCCGATGAACATTTAGAAGTCGAAGATCTCATAGAGATGGCCAACGCCAACCTCATTCAATACACCGTTGCAGATGACCATATTGCAAATTTGTGGCTAAAAATATTTGACGATGTCACCTCTTATCCGGGACTTGCAATTAATACTGGCGGGAGTATTGCTTGGGCTGTCCGAAAGAATACGCCAAACCTTATTTATGAAGTAAATCGTTTTCTCAAGCGTCACCGAAGCGGAACACTGTTCGGCAATATCGTAAAAAATAGGTACTTAGAAAACCCTTACTGGGCCAAGAAGGCTCTTACAGAGGACAGCAGAGAGAAGTTTGAAACGGTGGTAGGTATTTTTGAAAAATATGCCGACTTGTATGATTTCAATCATCTCATGTTACTCGCTCAAGGCTATCAAGAGTCAACACTAGATCATTCGAAGAAAAGCCCTGTTGGCGCCATTGGTATTATGCAATTGATGCCCAAAACCGGTTCATCAATGAAAGTGGGAGACATAAAAGAACTAGAGAATAATGTGCACGCTGGAGTGAAGTATTTAAGAAAGATTATCAATCACTACTTCAACGACCCCAAAATTTCAGACGCCAATAAGGTACTGTTCGCATTTGCTGCTTACAACGCTGGACCAACAAGAATTCATCGATTGAGAAGAACAACAAAAAAACTTGGTTTAGACCCAAACAAATGGTTTGGTAACGTAGAGCATGCCGTTGCTAGACATGTAGGCAGAGAAACGGTGAGTTACGTCGCCAACATTTCAAAATACTTTATCGCTTATCAATTGATTGAGGAACAGCAGAAAATTAGAGATGCAGTTAAAGAAAGTAGCAACGACACCTTCTAAATACTGGATTACAGAGAAGCACCATCAAATACAGTAATCTCTAACGCGCGAGCATCGACATCATCTAAGCAGACTACATTGACTCTAAATTGACCAGGCTCCCTGCGCGTTTCATGAAAAGTGTAAATACCGCATTTATTACAGAAAAAATGTTCTGCCACCTCAGTACCAAAATGGTAGCTACTTAAACACTCGTTTCAATAGACAGATCATTTGCAGCAATCGCGAGGGGCATCATGACAGCCCCTTTGCGCCGACAGATTGAACAAATACATAGCAAACCGCTCTCGATTTCAGGTCCATCAAAGTTAAACTTGACCGGACCACAGTGGCAACTTCCTTGATGCTTCATCTTATATTTTCCTCTATGCGATAACTTTCTTAAGCTTTTCTAGATAATTATTTTCCAAGTCTCCAGATATAAAACTACTTCGAATGCTATTTTCAGCAAGACGCGCGGCTTGAGCTCGCGTCATCGCTAAATCATTTGCCATGAATTGAAAGTTATCTAACAAGTATCCTCCAAAGAATGACGGGTCATCTGCGTTAACAGTCGCCATCAACCCCCGATCGAGCATTTGAAGGATTATGTGATCAGCCATCTTCTCAAACACTTTCAAACGCACATTGCTTTGCGGACAAACCGTCAGAGGAATACCCTCTTCCACTAGCCGTTCAACAAGCGCTTCGTCTTCCAAACACCGAACGCCGTGATCAATACGATCAACTTTGAGTGAATCTAAAGCCTCATATATATATGACGGCGGTCCCTCTTCACCAGCATGAGCGACAGCCTTCAGCCCAAGGTCTCTAGCCTGTGCAAAAACACGCTCAAACTTAGAAGGAGGATGCCCAACTTCCGATGAATCAAGCCCTACTCCGAGAATATGATGCAAATATGGCTTGGCTTGCTCAAAGCATTCGAATGCATCCTGCTCACTGAGATGCCTCAAAAAGCACAAAATCAATCCGCTCGTTATGCCAAGTTGTGTTGCCGCGTCGCTCAGTGCCCGCGTTATTCCATCAAACACCACACCTATATCGATCCCACGTTCGGTGTGCGTTTGAGGATCAAAAAACAACTCCGTATGCACAACACCTTGCTCGTGACAGGTAAGTAAGTAAGCCCAAGTCAGATCATAAAAATCTTGTTCGTTTAATAAAACTCCCGCACTTTGATAATAGATATCTAGAAACGTTTGAAGGTTCGTAAACTGATACGCTTCACGAACCTCTTCCACAGAATTGTATGGCAGAGCCACAGCATTACGTTCAGCGAGTTTGAACATAAGTTCTGGCTCAAGAGAACCTTCAATATGCAGATGCAATTCCGCCTTCGGCAATGCGCGTAAAAAGGCCGTATCCGCTACTTCCTCAGGTCTCGAAGTAGTCTTCCAAATATCTCTCAACTTACTCACCAAATTTCGATTTCATTAAAAATATGCATCTCATTTTGCCATCAAGGCTATCGAATGCAAACGCACTACAAATCCTTTAACTAACCTTGGTCTTATGCATCACATTTAACAATGCACCGAGCATAATCAAAACAACCCCGACTACTGCAAGTATGCTCGGCACTTCAGCAAAAAACATCCAACCAAAAATAACGGAAAAAACAACCTGCACATAAGAAAATGCTGTTGCCCTCGCAGCAGTTTCTGTTTTCATCGCTTTTGTCAAGCCCTCTTGACCGATCTGAGTAAATATCCCCACGGCCAATAAAACAAAATACGTTGTCCAAGACTCTGGCACCACAAAGTCGTTCCCTAATACAACAAGAGAAAACGGTAAAGCGATTAAGGGGAAATAAAAAATAATGACGGAGCTGTCTTCAAGGTGACTAAGTTTTCGCACCAGCACATAAGCAATGGCACTGCCGAATGCTCCAATCAAGGCAAAAATAACGCCTAGTTGATCGAGTTGAGTAAGACTACCTCCATGCACCCAACTTGGCTCAACAACCAAAATTAAGCCGACAAGACTCAAAACGATGCTCCCCAACAAAGACGCATGAAAACGCTCGGCTAAAAAAAACAAAGCTAGTACTGCGACGAAAACAGGGTGTAAATATTGAAGCATCGTGGCTTCGGCAAGAGGAAGACGAGTCAATGCACTGTATACAGCAAGCAAGGCCACTGCACCAACAAAACCTCGCGCAAACAATAGACCTCGATGACTCCCTAAAACAGACAAGCCTTTTCGCTTGGCAAAAAAGTAGCTAAGGAGCAGAGACACCAGCGCTCGCGCTGCCACAATTTGTAGCACTGGAATACCATCCTCGAATGCCAGCTTTACACAAACAGCCATCAACGAGAACCCCACAGCGCTCAGAAGCATATAGCGCAATCCGATAGAAAAATTCATATGCATCTAGCTCTCTCAATTTTGAAATGCATCTATACTTTCTGTTGAACAATATGAGGAACAAAAAATGTTCAGCTGGAAACAACTTAATATAAAAAACAAGCTCATACTTATCATGAGCTCAGCGCTTATTATTTCGATGGCAATATCTATGCTCATCACCAACTATTTGGTGAGCTCTAGTACTACAAAGCGCGTCGGAGAAACTGAAATCCCCGCCATATTATCTAGTTTATCGAACGAGCTTGAGCTTCAAATTGCCCTGCCGCTGAATACAGCAAAAAATATGGCCAGTAATGCCTATATTAATGACTGGATAAAACAAGGCGAAAGCGCTGATGGCCAACCTGATCTGGCAAACTATTTAGCGCAAATCCAAGCCAGCACAGGCGCTAAATTTAGCTTCTTAGTCTCAGCGGAATCTGAAAACTATTACACTGGCGGAGGTATTCTACGATCCGTTAGTCGCGCAAACGATGGCTGGCTTTATAGCTTCCTAGACTCTCCAAACACTTTCAGCCTAGATTTAGACCAAGATACTACCACAGGAATCTTCACCCTGTTCGTCAACTATCGTGTTCAGTCTGGCAAGGCGGTGACGGGCGTCGGTATTACTGTTGAGGAATTATCGAAGCTGATTCAAAACTATTCAATCGGCGAAAATGGGTTTGTATATTTAGTCGATGGAGAGGGCCAAGTTCGTGTTCATCCTGAGACATCGCTTGCCGGTAGTGCGAACCTAAGCACGCAAGAACAGACAAAGAACTTCTCAGAATCTCTCCTAAACAAGGAAGGGCGAATCATCCTTGAAACCGGTTCTGATACGATTCTCGCTTCACGTTATATTCCGAGTTTAGACTGGTACATTATTGCCGAAATCCCAAGCAGTGAAGTGTATGCAGCCATCAGTAACACAACCAACGCTATGATCATTTTGAATGTAATTCTGATCGCGATCATCGTCGCGATCATCGCCCTGATCGCAAATTCATTGAGTAAACCTATTAGAACCACCGCTGAGGTACTTGCCTCCATCGCCGACGGTGATGCAGATCTTACGCAACGTCTTGAGAGTAATCGCAGCGACGAACTCGGCCAGCTCGCGCAGTCTTTTAATCAATTCATGGACAAGATGGCTTCCCTCGTTGAACAAATATCTCAAACGTCATCCACCGTTAATCAGGTTGCCATAGATGTGTCGAATTCTGCCCGTCAAACCGAACAAGGCTCGAGCGAGCAATTACAGAGCGTGAACATGGTTGCCACTGCCATTACCGAAATGGGAGCAACGGTAAAAGAGATCGCTCAAAACGCCACACACACAGCAGATGCCAGCAGCAATTCAGCAAATGAAGCAAACCAAAGCCAATCTGCAGTGAGCCAAACAGTCAGCGAAATTCAAAGCTTGGATGGAGAGCTAGCAGATGCATCCAATGTTATTTCAGAGTTAGCGGAAGACATACATAAAATCAGTTCTACGCTTGAAGTCATTGCGGGCATTTCAGAGCAAACTAATTTACTTGCTCTTAACGCGGCAATAGAAGCAGCTCGAGCAGGTGAACAAGGTCGTGGTTTTGCTGTCGTTGCAGATGAAGTACGAATGCTTGCAAAACGCACGCAAGAATCGACCGAAGAGATTAATGAGATGATCTCTCGACTTGAACAGGGCTCGAGCAATGCTGTTCAGGCAATGGAAGCGGGCAAACAACGCTGCGAACTGGTTGTTACCGGCTCTCAAGAGATCAATGCATCTCTTGAATCGATTCGCACAGCCATCCAAAGCATTTCTGACATGTCCTTCCAAGTTGCAACGGCAACGGAACAACAGTCGAGTGTTGTAGAGGATTTAAACCAGCATATTGTTGCCATCAACGATATGGCAAACCAAACCAACTCTCGTTCAAAAGAGAATGCGATGTCATGCGAAAACCTCTCTTCGCAGTCACAAACACTCGCTCATCTAGTGGGCAACTTTAAGTTCTAAACCACAAAGGCAGGTTCGCCCTGCCTTTAGCTTCCGCAAGTAACTCAATAAAGATAATGTTACGATTAGCGTCGGTTTAAATCCCCATACTCGAATTCAATAAGGTGCTTTGATGTTCTCTACATTGATGCTTTATCAAGAAAGCAAAACAACCGTTGCACACGTAGCGCAAATAGACGAAAGCCAACTGCCTGACGGCGACACACTTGTCGCGGTCGATTATTCATCTATCAATTACAAAGATGGCCTAGCCATTACTGGCAAAGGAAGAATCATTCGCGACTTCCCAATGATTCCGGGTATCGATTTCGCAGGCAGAATTATCGAAACATCAAGCGATGCCTACAACGTTGGAGATTCAGTTGTACTAACCGGCTGGGGTGTAGGTGAAACTCGGGGCGGCGGCTTGGCTGAAAAAGCACGTTTAGATGCAAACCTCCTTGTCCCCTTACCTGAGGGCTTAAGCGCATCTCAAAGTATGATTATTGGTACTGCGGGATTAACTGCAATGCTCTGCGTTGATGCTCTGATAGAGGGTGGCATCAAACCTGAGTCAGGAAAAATCTTAGTCACAGGAGCAAGCGGTGGAGTCGGCTCAACTGCCATCACTCTACTTCATGCTCTTGGATACGAGGTCACTGCATGCAGTGGTCGAATAGCGCAAAACACTGCTCACCTGACGCAATTAGGTGCCACTGAACTAATTGAACGATCTGAATTGGAAGAAGCCGCAAAACCTTTAGAAAAGCAACGTTGGGCAGGTGTCATTGATACCGTTGGAGACAAGGTACTAGCTAAAGCGATTGCTCAAACACATTACAATGGCGTGGTCGCTTGTTGTGGTCTTGCCGGAGGTTTTGGACTCCCTACAACGGTGATGCCTTTCATTTTACGAAATGTGCGACTTCAGGGTATTGATTCAGTTATGTGCCCTATCGAAAAGCGAACGACTGCTTGGAAACAACTCACCGAACTTTTACCACAAAGTTTCTACGAGCAAGCGAGTGAGACAATTGAACTTAAACAAGTGCCAGAATATGCCGATCGTATCACTAAGGGTGATGTTACAGGTCGTGTAATCGTCAAGCTTTAGCGCTTTGTTCTAAATTGTAATCGTTGCAGAAGTCCCAAAAAAAGATGCCATACTTAACGCGACATCAATAGCGTGAAACAGGCTCGCAATGAAACTTCAAAAACTTGAACATCCGAAGCTGGATAAGAAAGAGTACGAGAAGGAACTAGAGAAGCTGCAGCTACAGTTAATGACGCTGCAGCATGACTTATACAATCAAAATATGCGCTGCGTGGTTGTAGTTGAAGGTATTGATGCCGCTGGCAAAGGCGGCATGATTCGCCGTATGACCGAGTTTATGGACCCTAGAGGAGTTCGTGTTCATCCAATTGGGGCACCAAGTATTGATGAGCTAGAAGAACATTACATGCAGCGCTTCTGGCGTTTACTTCCAAAGCGTGGGGAAGTTTCAATTTTTGACCGATCTTGGTACGGACGCGTTCTCGTCGAACGTGTTGACAACCTCACCCCCCACAAAAGATGGCAACGCGCATACAAAGAAATTTCTCAGTTTGAAAAACTGCTTATCAATGACGGCGTCATTGTCATTAAGTTGTTTTTGAGCATCTCAAAAGACGAGCAACTCAAACGTTTCAAAGAGCGCATAGAAAACCCTAAGAAGCGCTGGAAAATCACAAGTGAAGATATATTAAATCGACAAAACTGGGACAGTTACCAACAAGCATTTGAGGACATGCTGGATAAAACTGATGGCAAGAAAAACCCTTGGCATATAGTAGCGGCAAACAACAAACGATATGCCCGCATCAACGCGATGAAACATTTCGCCAAACGATTAAATGCCCATATCGACACGGAACAAGTTGAATTACTGAAACCTGAAGTAGAAAAATTGGCGACTAAATATCTGCCTTAACGATTGAAATTCTTATCAACCAATACGCTACACATCATAACTCGACGACGAAGTATCTCCACCTCGCCCAGTCCAATCAGTGTGATAGTACTGTTGAGTTTCATCACCGTCTAACTGATAGGTATGCGCCCCGAAGTAATCTCGCTGCGCTTGGATCAAATTTGCAGGTAGTTTTTCGCGACTATAAGCCTCAATAAAACTTAGCGCTGAGCCAATACATGGCACCGGTACTCCGCTCTCAACCGACTTGGCCACTAGCTTTCGCCACGCAGGTAAACAATCTTGCAAGATCTCATTAAAGTAAGGAGCTAAGCCTAGAAAATCGAGCTGACCATCAGAGGCGAAAGCATCACGAATTTGTTCTAAAAATACACTACGAATAATACAGCCTTCGCGCCACATCAATGCGACATTGCCATAGTTAAGTTCCCAGCCATGCTCGTCTGACGCTGCTTTCATCAGCATAAAACCTTGAGCATATGAGATAATCTTTGATGCCAACAAAGCCTTACGCGCTATCTCTATCCACTCATCTTTGTTATCAGGAATTTCAACACTAGGTTTAGAGAAATGCTTAGATGCAATTGTGCGCTGATCTTTCAAAGCAGAAATACAACGTGCAAAAACCGACTCGCTGATTAAGGTCAACGGAACACCTAAATCTAGTGCGTTGATTCCAGTCCATTTACCCGTCCCTTTTTGACCAGCCTTATCGAGAATACGATCAAGCAAATGATTACCTTGCTCGTCTTTGAACGCCAAAATATCGCGACTGATTTCAACTAAGTAGCTGTCTAATTCTGTCTCATTCCACCGTCCTAAAACGGCAGAAATCTCGTCATTATTAAGCCCTAGAACTATGCGCAAGAAATCATAAGACTCAGCAATTAATTGCATGTCGCCATATTCAATGCCGTTATGCACCATTTTTACAAAATGTCCGGCACCACCTTGTCCGACCCAATCACAACACGGCTCACCACTTCTGGTTTTGGCAGCAATCGATTGCAGTATCGGTTTAAGGTGAGGCCATGCTTCCTGACTTCCACCTGGCATAATCGACGGTCCATGACGAGCCCCCTCCTCACCACCAGAAACGCCTGCGCCCAAAAATAAAATGCCTTGTTCTGAGAGTTCTTTCAGTCTTCGAGAGCTATCTTCGAAATTAGAATTCCCACCATCAATGATGATGTCACCCTGCTCCAGATGAGGGATTAGTTGCGCAATAACGTCGTCAACAACTTGCCCCGCTCTAACCATCAGCATGATCTTGCGAGGAGTGCTTAAAGCATTCACTAGCTCTTCGATAGAGTGAGCGCCTTTGATGTTTGTTCCTTTTGCTGCGCCTGATAAAAACGCGCTGACTTTGTCTTTGCTGCGGTTATACGCCACCACTTCAAAGCCATGATTATCCATATTTAGAATGAGGTTTTGCCCCATTACTGCTAAGCCAATTACACCAATGTCTGCACTCATATCAGCCTCTTAATCGTTGACCAGTAAACTTGCCGCCGCTTCATCGAGCAACCATTGCGTCTCACCATCAAAGGCAAAAATATTCGCTGCTGGATATTGCTCAGATTCTTCTTCGTCACCAAACACATCTCGCACGATTTCTGCTTTGTTTGCCCCGGTCACGACAAAGGCAATGGATCGAGCATTGCATAAAGTCTCGGCCGACAATGACAAGCGCACCTCTCCTGTTTCGGGATGTGTTGCTGCAACCCAATTACTCTGTGCTTCGTAATCTACCTGCCCTGGAAATAGAGATGCAGTATGACCATCTTCACCTAAACCCAGTAACACCCAATCAAAACATGGGCGACCTTCATGCTTATCAAGCTTGGAAACAATCTCCTCTTCCGCATGCACTTGCTCTATCGATAATTCATTTGCACCATTTATTGGATGGAGGTTTTCTTCTGGGATTGGAACGTGTTGGAACAGTGTACGATAAGCTTCACCAAAATTACTTTGGGCACTTTCTTTTTCAACCATACGCTCATCGCCCCACCAAAAGTGCAAGTTATCCCAGCAAATTGCACTATTAAAAGGCTCCATCGCCAACAACGCGTACAGCGCTTTCGGCGTGCTGCCCCCTGACAAAGCAATATGGCAGGGCTTACTTCGCAAGCTATATGCCATCAATTGCTCAGCAAGGTGTTCTAGTAATTCATCTACCTCGTTGTAGACCTTAATCTCAAACATCGATATTGGTTCTCACAGTTCACAGTAATCAGTATCAGTTAAATTCCTGCAAGGATAACGCCACTCAAAGCCGTCTCTTGCCATCAAATCGAACGCTTCTTTTGGCCCCCAAGTACCCGAAGCATATCCGTATAACGCGGGCGACAATGATTTATATTGCAGTATGGGCTCGACATACTTCCAACACGCGCGAACAGCATCACTGCGTGCAAATAAAGTGGAATCGCCATTTAGCGCATCTAACAATAAACGTTCATAAGCGCTCAACAGCTTGGTTTCACCCAAATCTTGATAATGAAAATCCATAGCGACTTCCTCTGCTTCAAAGCCAGCTCCAGGCCGCTTCAAACCAAACTTCATCACAATCCCTTCATCAGGTTGAATCCTTATGACCAGCTTATTTTTGGGGGCTTTATCCGTGAACACAGGGTGAGGGCTAGGTTTGAAATGAATCACTACCTCTGTTACACGAGTTGGCAAACGTTTACCTGATCGAATAAAAAATGGCACGCCATTCCAACGGGAATTATTGATATGCAACTTTAAAGCAACGAAGGTTTCGGTGCGAGAATCTTGAGCAACGCCTTCTTCTTGTCGGTATCCCAACAGCGCATTTCCTCGGACTTTCGATTCGGTATATTGTCCTAAGACCAAATTATTCTCCAAATCGTCAGAACTTAATGGATGCAAACTTTGCAACAACTTAGCCACTTCATCACGCACAGCATCGCCATTAATCGCCATCGGCGGCTCCATAGCAACCATTGCCAATACCTGCAGCAAATGATTTTGGAACATATCTCGTAAAGCGCCTGCATTTTCGTAATATCCGCCGCGTCCCTCCACACCAAGAGATTCTGCTCCAGTTATTTCGACGTATTCCACATAATGGCGCCCCCAGAGAGGTTCAAACATGCCATTCGCAAAACGAAACACTAGTAAGTTTTGTACGGTTTCTTTTCCTAGGTAATGATCAATGCGATAGATCTGCTCTTCATCAAAATAATGATGTAACGAGGCATCTAATTCTTCTGCTGAACGCAAGTCGTATCCTATTGGCTTTTCGACTACCAAGCGTTTATAGCCAGATTCTGCCTGCGTCATTCCATGTTGCGAAAGATGTTCAGGAATCACCTGAAATAAGCTAGGAGGTGTCGCCAGGTAATAAAGAACATTGTTCGAAGTATTATGCTCAGTAGCGAGATGACTGAGCCTTTGCTTAAGAGATGGATAAGCACTCTCGCTTGCGGGGTCCATTGCGTGATAATAAACCCGCTCCAAAAACTCGATAACGACTGAGTGATCAATCTCAGTTTCTTGCTCAATAAAAGCAAGCAAACGTTCTCTGTAGCGTTGATCATCGTAATCTGAACGACTAACGCCCAGAACATAGAGGTCTTCTGGTAGGTATTTAGCTTGAAATAAATGCAGTAAGGCGGGAATCAGTTTTCGTGCGGCTAAGTCTCCTGAGGCGCCAAAAATGACCAAGCAACTATTTTCCGTGACACGCAAGGAGCTCTCCTTATCTCATAGTCAACCAGCGATGGTGCTTAGCTCACTCTAGTACTGTGCAAATCGATACACAAGCATCAAAAACAACATGCACAAAAAAACCGGCATTAAGCCGGTTTTTTTCAATCATTCGCTATTACGAGCGTATACGCTTACGAGCACCAACTAAGGCCAGCACACCTAGCCCCATTAAGGCCAATGTACCTGGCTCAGAAACTTCAGTGACATTGATCGCTGCTAGTGCGAAATCGGTATTGCCCGGACTGATTTCATCGCCTGAATTTGCATCTGCAAAAAACTCCAACATGGTTACACCGCTGAAAAAGTTATCGCCGCTTGTTTGGAACCAACCAACTGTATTTCGAGTTTGATCACCCTCAAAGCCAAACACAGAATTTTCATCACCGTTAACTCGAACTTTGGCAAGCTCTGGTGTATTCAGGTTAGGTCCTTCGATAAATAAGTCTAAAAATGCAATCCAATCAACATCAACTGACTGGCTGAATTCAACTTTGATATACTCGTTCCCAAAGGAAATTTCGTCATCACGAACACCTAAGCCGTCAGTTTGGCACATCAACCCAGTCAAAGCAGTCGAACATGCTTTGCCTTCGGTTTTATTTGTAAATGCACCAGGATGCGAAGTGATTGTAACTTCGAGACCGCTATCATATGTGTGAGAGGCAGTTTTTTCTCCATTACTCGCCCAATGATCATCGTTCGTAAAATCGATCAATGTCGCGTTAGCCGTTGAAGCAACTAAGAGCGCAGCAGCAGCGAATGCCTTTTTTAACGTTTTCATTATTTTTCCCTTATTACTACACACTATAAAGAACAATAGCTATAAACAAGCATGATTGAGGCCAACTAATATTTTTGTGATGTTTTTCATGCATTAAAGAAAAAGTGGAAAAGACCAGGAAATCAAAGATGTAAATTATTTCGACACTTAGAATGAAGTTTGCGAATTTGTGGACGAGAAATTTAGTTTCGGTTCAAATCGCTGTAGAATAAGCCCGCTTTTAGATCAACGTTAAGGAATCTGGTAATGGGTAGAGCCTTTCAAAACCGCAAAGAGTCAATGGCGAAAACTGCTGCAGCCAAAACAAAGGTTTACAGTAAATATGGTCGTGAGATTTATGTTGTCGCAAAAGCGGGCGGCATCGACCCCGATGGAAATCTTGCGCTTCGTAGCTTAATTGATCGCGCAAAGAAAGATCAGGTTCCAACGCATGTTATTGATAAAGCTATCGACAAAGCAAAAGGCGGTGGTGGTGAAGACTACTCTCCAGCACGCTACGAAGGATTTGGTCCAGGCAATTGCATGGTCATTGTTGAATGCTTAACTGACAATCCAAATCGCACCTTTGGCGATGTTCGCCAATGCTTCACCAAAACGAAAGCGAAAATTGGTACACAAGGCGCCGTTAACCATATGTTTGACCATAGCGCCATTCTTGTGTTTTCTGGAGACGATGAAGATGCAGTATTAGAAGCCCTCATGGAAGCAGATGTGGACGTAAATGACGTCGAGGCAGAAGACGGGAAAATTACCGTATTTGCACCACACACAGAGTCTTTCAAAGCAAAACAAGCGCTCATTGACGCACTAGGCGAAATTGAATTCGACGTTGATGAAATTCAATTTGTACCTCAAACGACCACACCAGTAAGCGGTGATGATGTTGAAATGTTTGAGAAGTTCTTAGATATGCTTAACGACTTAGATGACGTACAAAACGTCTACCACAACGCTGAGCTTTAATGCTTAAATTAATAAACTCAACGGCAGAGTGCTCCAAATTTTAACGCAATACTGCCGCTAGCTCTTCGGGTGCCTCCAAAGGCACCCAGTGCCCCGCTTCCGGCAATATGTTTTTCGTATGCGCGTGCATCATATCTGCCATGTAACTCGGAACATATTTATCTTTCTGCCCCCAAACAGCCTCAATATTGCATCGAGCAGATAAGCGCTCAAGGTCATTTTGAAACACCAAAAACTTGCGTGGATCGGCAGAGCGATACAATTTCAAAATGGTCGATCTAGTCTTCCATTGTGACAGTTTATGGGAGTAAGTGTGATCTATCTGCTCTGTCGTTAGCAACGCTCCTCCGCGCTTCATTTCCCATCGAAAAACGTGCTTGTTCGCCAGTAGCATGGATAACTCTCCGAGTATTGGCGTTTGCCAAACTCTCGCCCAAGGGTGCCACTTATACAGATGACTAAAAGGGAAAGATCCACCAACAACACGTTTCACTTTCTCGGGAAACTGACACGCGAAAGACAAGGCAAAAATCCCGCCCCAGTCATGTGCGACAAGCGTGAATGGCGTAGGAATTTCCAAGGTCTCAACAAGCTGATTTACATACTGCCCATACGCTTTCAACTCGAAACGATAATCCTGAGGAATTTCAGAGCGATAAAAACCGGGAAGATCCGTTAAATAACATCGATAGTCAGACGACACCTCTTTTAGAAGAGGCCGCCATAGTTCCGCTGAATCGGGAACTCCATGCAAAAATAAAGCAGGCTCTCCCTCACCTACCACATCGACATAAATCGGAGCATTGCCAACTTCAACAAACATATTTACACCTGAGTACCTGAAGCCGCTCTTAAGAACTGACCGAAGGCTCGCTCTTTACCGAGGCTCTCGACAATTTCTTCGTTCTCAAACGCTATATTTCCGTTAATAAGCACAGCATCTACCAAGCCTGGATTACGGTTAACCATGCGATCTATATTGCCAAACTCCTCAATAGGCGCTTCATGGTATAAATCTAGCTCTTGGTCCAGTCCTTCTGGGTCAAGTACAACGATATCAGCACGACTGCCTTCTCGAATATAGCCCGCATCGATATTGAACCAATCTGCTAGTTCACCAGTTACACGCCAAATAGCTTCCTCCATAGTCATAATATGGCGCCCCTCTTTCCCTGCATCGCGCACAAGCTTCAACAAACGCAGAGGGAAGTTGTAATAGGCCATATTACGAATATGCGCCCCAGAATCTGCAAAACTAATTAACAGGCTTTTTTCGCTTACTAACTTCTCTAACTTTGAATGCCTATAGTTTGCGATCACGGTATGCCAGCGCAACTGCGTTCCATATTCGACAACCAAATCAAGAAACACATCAACAGGATGCAGAGAACGCTGCTTTGCGACCTGCCCGAAACTCATACCTTTTAAGCTCTGATCTGGGCACTCAACAATCGTTGCGTCATTGAAGTCTCGCTGCCAAACACGAGGCCCCCATTTTTTGTCATATTCTTTTCGGAATCTTCGTCGATACCCTTCATCTTTCATTAAGGTATTACGCTCAACTTCATCTCTTAAATGCAAGGCTGCCTCACCTGCACCAAACTCTTCAAAAATAACTAAGTCGATGCCATCGGCATATACCTCAAACGGGTTGGGTAAAGATTGCCAACGAAAATCAGCTTTACCTAGCTTATTGATCAAACGTGTAATTGGCGCAACAACCGATACAAGCATTGGATTGGCTTTCAAATCCATCAAAGAAATCAAGGTTGTCTTGAGTGGCTTTCTGAAAAATAGCCCCATACTTTCCCAGAAGAAAAGGAACATATTTACCTTTGTGACGATGTTGGGTGCGCCTTGATGAATCGCATCATACTTACGTAGCACAGCATTTAGACGACGAAATTCTTTCCACTTAGCATAGGTCGAAGGCAGTGAAGCGCTACGATAACGATCTCCATCTAACTTGTCCCAAGACGTCGTCATGGCTGACATACCTAGCAAACCGTGTTTCAAGGCGTCATCCAGCATGGATTCCATCTTTTGATATTCATGCTCTGAAATATCTGCGTTGCGATCTACTGCACGCCCCAAACCTAAGACAGCAGCCCTAATTTCAGAATGACCAATAAAGCTACTAATGTTTGGCCCTAGAGGATGCTGTTCTAGAAATTCAACGTACTCACTTACGTTGGTCCAAGTTTTCTTTTCCTTCAACAAGGGAAGAACATGTTCTCTGGGAACAGACTCAACACGCGTAAATAGATCAGAGCAATCCTCAGCATCTAATGACGTCATGCTAATGGAACAATTGCCTATAGTGACCGTCGTGACGCCATGGCGAACAGATTCTTTCAAGCCCGGCGACGCAATCAACTCTGCATCATAGTGTGTATGTGTATCGATAAATCCGGGGGTCACCCATTTTCCTGAAGCATCGATGACACTATCTGCTGACGTAATCGGCTGATCACTCAACTGTGCCACGACACCATCCTTGATCCCGACATGTTTTATCTTTGAATGAGATTTTGAGCCATCAAACAAGATCCCATGATTGATCGCAATATCGAACTGAGCCATATTTCCTCCCCCGTATTTTTATTTTTTTACGAGTCAATGCGTAACTTGATTGAAGTAAACACTAATTTAGGAATGACGATACTTCTAGCCCATCACAAATAATTGATGAAATCGGACTTGTTAGAAGTTTTTGCGCCACGTAGCATATTTCATTCATTAAGGAAGAACGCTTTAAAAGGACTTTAAATGCCAAATCGACGCAACAAAAACCTATACCTCATAGCCTGCACTTTTAGCATCATGTTGACTAATTTCGCGCACGGACAAGTCTATAAGTGGGTCGATGATGAAGGTAAAACGCACTTTGGAGATCGACCTCCAACTGGAACATCAGCTACAAATATCAGTGATGACATCCAGCCTCTTAATATCTCAACAGATCTCAGCAATCCTGAAATGGTTAAGAATGCCAAAGAACAATGGCGTGCTGAAAAAATCCAAGCCGCAGAGCAAAAAATTCTCTTAGAAAAACAAAATGCCGAAATTCAAGCCGCCAAAAAGAAGTATTGTGAAGAAGCTGCGAAGCGTCTAGCCGACATTCAAGGTCCCGTCGTTTTTTATGATGAACACGGTGAATTCGTGAAAGTAACAGAACAAGAACGGGAACAACGCGAAAAAGACTTACGCGCAGAGATTCAAAGAACGTGCAAATAATAATTAGCGCTCTTGCTCTTTCCTTTATCCTCGTTTCGCAACATGTTGTTGCAAAGATATACAAATACCAGGACGCGAATGGAAACTGGCTTTTTACAGATAAAAAGCCTGAGGCCAAAAACGCTCAATCCATCAACATAAGAAAGACGAAAAAAGATTCTCCTCCAGAGGTTTCATTAAGCAAAACTATCACCGGGGACAAGGCGGAGTTTCGTATCGAAAACAAGCTACTAACCTCAGTTCATTGCGAAGTTCAATTACCCGAGGAAGAACCTAACACTTACCTTGTTCAAGCATTCTCAAACACAGTTATCTTGCAAACTGATCGCACTCACATGCGTACAAACGAGATAGAATTCTGGTGCATACTCGGAGATCCACATACAAGACTAGACGCCACTGCAACTTACCTTGTTCCGTTCAAAGGCCACCGCCTTTTAGAGGTTTCTCAAGGTTTCAACGGGCGCTTCAGCCATGCACAGGAACCTCAAATACATGCTGTGGATATCGCCATGCCCATTGCAACACCAATTAGCGCTGCGCGCGATGGCATCGTAATCAGCATTAAAAACAACTATTCCTACGCAGGGACCAATAGCGGCTTTTTTCTAGACAAAGCTAATTACGTGCAAGTACTTCATGAAGATGGCACCTATGCCATGTACGGCCACTTATTAATGGGCAAGATAGATGTCGCAGTAGGAGATAAAGTCAAAGCTGGCGATTTGCTTGGTCGCTCTGGTAACTCAGGTTTTTCGACCGGCCCACATTTACACTTTGTGATTCAATACAACGACCAAGGTACGATGAAATCTGTGCCCTTCCGATTCATACAATCTGATGGCTCCACTGTAAAACCAAAACAAGGCATGTGGTTAAAACCGTCACGCTAAAAAGCGTAATTAGATTCATTAAAGGACAAAAGTGAACACGATCGGGAGAGTAATAAGCGCCGATAGATTTCCTAACAACACGATAGATGCAACACGATCAGGCTCTTGATTCAACTGCTCTGCGATCAAAAAATTCAGTACTGCTGGAGGCAAAGCGGCAAAGATCACAAGCATCGCAATGAGATCTTTCGATAAACCTGTGAAAGGCAAAACCATTGCGAGCACCAATGCCAAACTCAATAAGCCAGAAAGTGGTGCCCAGATTGCTGAAACGAGCCCGAGACGGATATCAGAAAGTTGCGTTTGGGCCATTCGCGCACCTAGCGATAACAGCATTAGCGGGATGGATATCTGACCTAGCATTTCAACGCCAATAGCTACTGGTTGCGGCACAGAAAAATCTAAATGAGCGACCACAACACCCACGAGCGTTGCTTGCAAGATCGGGATTTTCAGTAACGATAATAAAGATGATTCTGTTCTTAACATCCGCATTCCCAAAGAAAAATGCAGTGTATTTTCAATCAAAAATAAAATCACAGCTGCTGCGATAGCCTGTTCGCCAAATGCAAGTAACAGTGTCGGCAACCCTAAGTTTCCAGAGTTTCGAAACATCATTGGAGGAAGAAAAGTTCTCCAAGAAACACCTAAACGCTTCGTTAAAGGGATCGATAACAGACCAGGTAGGAGTACAACCAACACCGCAACAAATGCGAATAGCAAATACTGATCAAGCTCAATATTTTTTTGCGACAGTACTGAAAAAATTAGAAAAGGAGTAAATAGATTTAAATTCAGCTTATTCACAACTGACAAATCAGGCTGTGATTTTTTCGCAAAGAAAAAACCAACTCCCACAATTAAAATGATTGGTCCGAGTATTCCGATTATGCGATCGAACAATTCCATTACGATGTTCCAAATCGATTCAAAGAGAAACAACTTTAGAAAAGAAAAATGGTCGGGATGAGAGGATTTGAACCTCCGACCACCTACACCCCATGCAGGTGCGCTACCAGGCTGCGCTACATCCCGAAGAGACTACAAACGAGCGTTTGTGAGACGGCGCAATAATAACTTAGGCCCAAAAAGAAATAAACCTGATACACAAAAAAGCACGCCGAAGCGTGCTTTTATAATGTTGTAAGAGGCGCGAAAATTTAAGCGTTTAGAACTTCCAATACTTCTTCCAACTCAGCAATCATTTCTTTGATTAGCTGATTTGGTTTTTCGTTATCAGAACCATCCGAATCACTCGCCAACTTCTGCTTCGCTCCGCCAATGGTATAACCTTCATCATACAACAGACTTCTAATCTGTCGGATCATCAAGACATCTTGGCGCTGATAATAACGTCGGTTTCCGCGACGTTTAACAGGCGATAGCTGAGGGAATTCTTGCTCCCAATATCTAAGTACGTGGGCTTTGACGCCACATAGTTCACTTACTTCACCAATTGTGAAGTAACGCTTTCCGGGAATAACCGGCAATTCGTGATTATGACTGGGTTCCAGCATATTCTTCTACTTTTGCTTTTAATTTTTGACCGGGTCTAAACGTTACCACACGACGAGCAGAAATGGGAATCTCTTCCCCCGTTTTGGGATTTCTGCCCGGGCGCTGTTTCTTATCGCGTAGATCGAAGTTACCAAAACCAGAAAGTTTGACTTGTTCATTGTGGGCCAAGGCATCACAAATCTCTTCAAAAAACGCTTCAACCATCTCTTTGGATTCGCGCTTATTCAAACCAACTTCCTCATATAGGCTTTCCGCCATATCTGCTTTGGTCAAAGCTCCCATGCTCTAACTCCTTATTTTTGCATCAAACCTCGCAGAAAGTGCAGTGACAACCTTGTCAAACGATTGAGTTATCTCTTCGTCATTCAACGTACGATCCACACGCTGCCAACTCATCCCCATCGCGATGCTCTTCAAACCATCACCTAGGTTGTCGCCAACATATACATCAAACACGTTCAAATCGACTAAGTCTTCACCCGCATTTTCGCGAACTACTGATTCAATATCCTGGTAAGAAACATCACTTTTTATAAGAATCGCTAGATCGCGTCTTACACCAGGATACTTCGAAACTTCAGTAAAATTAGACACTTGGCCTTTTACTGTTTCATCTAAGCGTAGTTCAAAGAGAAAGACTGAGCCATTCAAATCGAAAGTTTTTTGCAATTTAGGGTGTAATTTACCGAAATAACCGATAATTTCACCTTGCTTCACAATCTGAGCGCTCTGGCCAGGGTGCAAAGCACTATTTTGACCTTTCTCAAACGCGACTGATTTATCAATACTAAAGAGTAGTGCCTCTAAATCAGCTTTCACATCATAAAAATCAACAACACGTTTTTCGTTACACCAGTTTTCTTCAGCGACATTTCCGACGACAACGCCCGAGAGCATTCGCGTTTGAACAATCTCACCATCGACATCAATAAACTTGAGTCCGGTTTCGAAGAACTTAATTCGTGATTGTTGACGCTTCTGATTATATGAAGCGGCATTCAGTAGACCAGTCCAGAGCGAAGTGCGCATTACGCCCATATCTGTCGAGATTGGGTTTGCTAAAGGAATTGCCGTTTCATTCGTAGCCAATGCATCTTGCTGCGTTTGCTCAACAAAGCTGTACGTTATTGCCTCCTGATAACCGAGACTTACCAACTTATCTTCAAGGACGTGATACGGCGTGGTCGCTTCATCATCAGCAACTAGATTTAATCCGCCTTGAGTGGTCGTTTTAGGAAGATTGTTATAACCATAAATTCGACCTACCTCTTCAACCAAATCTGGCTCGATGGAAATATCGAAACGATAGGATGGAATCGCAAACTCCCACGATACATCGTCACTTGAAAGAAGCTCCAAACCTAAGCGAGTAAGAATGTCTACAACCTCATCACTCGGAATAGAAATACCTAGCAGAGACTCAAGTTTCTCGGCGCGTAACCGTACCGTTCTCTTTTCAGGCAAATTAGCTGTATCTGAAGTATCAACAACTGGACCAGCTTCGCCGCCCATAATCTGGAGCAGTAATTCTGTCGCACGTTCCATAGCAGTACGTTGCAATTCATGGTCGACACCTCGCTCATAACGATGCGAAGAATCAGTATGAAGACCATATGAACGCGCTTTGCCAGCAATAGCCAAAGGAGAGAAAAACGCACACTCAAGAAAAACATCTTGAGTCTTCGAGGTCACGCCAGTGTCTTGACCGCCCATAATGCCAGCCATCGCAAGAGGTCCTTTCTCATCAGCAATCACCAAAGTATCATCTCTGAGTTCTGCTTCTTGGCCATCTAGAAGCGTTAACTTTTCACCAGCTTTGGCGAAACGTACGTCGATTGAACCATTCAATGTATTCAAATCGAATGCGTGCATAGGTTGACCCAGCTCAAGCAAAATGTAATTTGTTACATCAACAGCGGGTTCAATGCTACGGAGACCACAACGACGAAGTTTCTCTGCCATCCATAATGGTGTTTCAGCATTTGGATTTACGCCACGAATGACACGTCCTAAATACTTAGGGCAAGCTTCGGAGGCCGTCAGTGAGACCGGGAAGGTATCATCAATGGTCGCGCTAAGTGCATTAACAACCGGAGCGGAAACCGCTTCTTTGTTCAAAACGCCGACTTCACGCGCAAGGCCTGCAATTGAGAGACAATCACTACGATTTGGAGTCAAATCAACTTCGATCGTGTTGTCATCGAGCTTTAGCCATTCATACACCGATTCACCTAAAGGTGCATCGAGCGGCAATTCCATCAAACCATCTGAGCTTTCTGCCAAACCAAGTTCCGCTTCTGCACATAACATCCCAAAAGACTCTACGCCTCTTAGTTTCGCTTTCTTGATTTTAAAATTACCTGGCAATAGCGCACCAACTTGAGCAAAAGGAATCTTGATGCCTGCGCGCGCATTCGGAGCTCCGCACACCACATTAAATGTTTCTTTGCCATCACTCACCTGACAAACTCTGAGTTTATCAGCATCCGGGTGCTGTTCAGCAGAAAGGATCTCTGCCACGACAACGCCACTAAACTCGCCTGCAACACGTTCTATACCATCGACCTCAAGGCCTGCCATCGTAACTTGATGCAAAAGTGCTTCGGTTTCAATTGCAGGATTTACCCACTCTCTAAGCCATTGTTCGCTGAACTTCATTGAGATTCCACTTTCTATTTTTAATTAAATTGTTGAAGAAAACGAAGATCGTTTTCAAAGAACATTCTTAAGTCATTTACGCCATAGCGGAGCATGGCTAAACGCTCAACACCAAGACCAAATGCAAAGCCAGAATACTTCTCTGCATCAATGCCGCTAGCTTCAAAAACTTTCGGGTGCACCATTCCACATCCCATTACTTCAAGCCACTTAGTAGAGCCGTCTGCATTGCGCCCCCATTCGATATCGACTTCAGCCGATGGTTCTGTGAAAGGGAAATATGAAGGACGGAAACGCACTTCTAAATCTTTTTCAAAGAAGACTTTTAAGAACTCTTCAATCGTTGATTTAAGGTCGGCAAAACTAACTTTTTCCTCAACCAATAAACCTTCTACTTGGTGGAACATCGGTGTATGCGTTTGATCTGAGTCACAACGATAAACTCGTCCAGGACAAATCATACGAAATGGAGGTTCACCCTTTTCCATCGTGCGAACTTGCACAGGTGAAGTGTGCGTACGCAAAAGAGTATTGGCGTTGAAGTAGAAGGTGTCATGCATCGCTCTCGCTGGGTGATGCCCAGGAATATTAAGCGCTTCAAAGTTGTGGTAGTCGTCTTCGATCTCAGGACCCACTTCAACTGAATAACCCGCCTTAGCAAAAAACGATTCAATTCGACGCATCGTTTTTGTTACCGGGTGAAGGCCGCCAAGGTCGGTAGCTCGACCAGGCAAGGTAACATCAACCGCTTCAGACATGAGCTGTGCTTCAAGCGCTTTCTGTTCCATAGAATCTTTTTTAGTACTGAGGTTAGCCATGACGGCTTCTTTGGCCTCATTGATCTTAGCACCAGCTGCTGGTCGCTCTGCTGGATCTAGCTTGCCAAGACCTTTAAGTAATGCAGTGATTTGGCCTTTCTTACCAAGATAATCAACGCGTACCTGATCCAGTTCAGCGATAGTAGAGGCGTCGGATACCGCCTTGTTCGCGCTCTGGACGAGTTGATCTAGGTTTTCCATTTATTGTTCTCCGAAAACAAAAATAGGGGGCATAGCCCCCTATTAAAATGTGCTCGATTCGTGCGGGCTGCTGAATCTAAATTAGCTTTTCAACAGTTCCTCACAAACGGCTTTTAGTTAGCTAATGCTGATTTAGCCTTTTCAACAACCGCTGCAAATACAGGCGCATCGTTCATTGCGAGATCTGCAAGAACTTTACGATCGATTTCAACGTTTGATTTTTTCAAGCCAGCAATAAGACGGCTGTATGACAAACCGTTCAAACGCGCACCAGCATTGATACGTGCAATCCACAATTGACGGAATTGACGCTTACGCTGCTTACGGTCACGGTATGCATATTGACCAGCTTTGATAACTGCTTGTTTAGCTACACGAAATACTCGGCTACGAGCTCCGTAGTAACCTTTAGCTTGCTTTAATACTTTCTTGTGGCGACGGTGCGCGGTAACTCCACGTTTTACGCGAGGCATAGTGTTCTCCTAAACTAAATTTTTTGAACCAATTAGATACGCAACATGCGCTTGATTGACGCTTGATCCGCGTCTGCAACTTGCTTGCAACCGCGAAGCTGACGCTTACGCTTTGGCGACTTTTTGGTCAAAATGTGGCTAGTAAAGGATTGCTTATGCTTGAATCCGTTGGCTGTCTTTTTAAAGCGTTTAGCCGCACCGCTTTTTACTTTCATCTTAGGCATAATAACTCACTCCGCATTGGATCAATATTTGAGTAAAACAAAGCGCCTAGTTGTGGCGAGTAACCACAGCTGTGTTTTACTTTCTCTTTTTAGGGGCTAGAACCATCATCATTTGACGACCTTCCATTTTTGGTCGCTGTTCGACAGTGCCGTACTCTTCAAGATCACGTTCGATCCTTTCAAGTGCTTGCATACCGATCTCCTGATGGGCCATTTCACGACCTCGATAACGAATCGTCACCTTAGCCTTGTCCCCATTTTCAAGGAAACGTATCAGGTTGCGCAGTTTTACCTGATAATCCCCTTCTTCCGTCCCTGGCCTTAACTTAATTTCTTTAACTTGGGTCTGCTTTTGCTTCTTGCGCTGAGCTGCCTTTTGTTTTTTCTCTTCGAATATCTTCTTGCCGTAGTCCATGATCTTACACACAACAGGATCGCTATCTGCAATCTGAACAAGATCCAAAGACACGCTTTCCGCTCTTGCAAGAGCATCTTTAAGAGGAACGATACCAACTTGTTCGCCATCCTCTGCAATTAAACGTACTTCGTCCGCTACGATATTCTCATTAATGGTGGCCTTCTTCGCCTTCCCCATTTGGTTATTTCGCTTAATGTCGAATTCTCCAATTAATCAAAAACAAAAAGACAGCCGTGAGTAAGCTAAACGCTACTCACTAGTGTCTGTGCTACGTCCTTTATTTTTAGACTCTTTTTCAAATAGTTCTAGTACTTGATCTTGAATCATCACACCAAGGTCTTCACCCTTGCGTGTTCGGACAGCCACGGTCCCACTTTCCATTTCCTTATCACCCACAACAAGCAAATAAGGAACCTTGGCAATTGTGTGCTCGCGGATTTTAAAGCCGATTTTCTCGTTTCTCAAGTCCAAGTGAGCCCTAAAGCCCTGTGTATATAGCTTTTCTCGCAATATTTCACAATATTCTGACTGTTTATCGGTAATATTTAAGATTACAGCCTGCTCTGGAGCTAACCAAAACGGCATCGCACCTTCGTAATGCTCAATCAATATACCAATAAAACGTTCTAAAGAGCCGAACAAAGCTCGGTGCAACATCACCGGCCGTTTGCCACGCTCACCCTCTTCATCGACATAAGAAATATCAAAGCGCTCAGGCAAGTTCATATCGACCTGTAAGGTACCGCACTGCCAATCTCGACCAATCGCATCTCTTAGCACAAATTCAAGCTTCGGGCCGTAGAAAGCGCCTTCACCCGGGTACAAAACATAATCCAAGTCCATAGCCTCAAGAGCTTTACTTAAAGCGCCCTCCAACTTGTCCCATACCTCATCACTACCAATACGCTTTTCTGGTCGAGTAGACAATTTGATTACTACATCATCAAATCCGAAGTCTTTATAGATATCCAAAACAAGAGCTACAACATCAATACACTCTTGTTCCATCTGCTGTTCAGTACAGTAGATGTGCGCATCATCTTGCGTAAAGTGGCGAACGCGCATTAAGCCATGCAAAG
Source organism: Oleiphilus sp. HI0125 (assembly GCF_001635355.1). NCBI lineage: Bacteria > Pseudomonadati > Pseudomonadota > Gammaproteobacteria > Oceanospirillales > Oleiphilaceae > Oleiphilus > Oleiphilus sp. HI0125. Next base: position 6,404 of record NZ_LWGF01000135.1, on the reverse strand, counting down.
AACCTGAAGGCTCATAGCGATGCACCTTGCCGAATTCTGCCATGCGCAAAGGTAAGTCTTTATAGCTCTTGAGACCTTGTGAGAACATCAGCACTGAGCCAGGGCAGTTCATTGGCTTAAGTGCGAAATTACGACCATCTTCAGTATCAGTCGTAAACATGTTTTCTCGATAATTAAACCAGTGACCTGAAGTCTCCCAAAGGCTCCGATCCATAACGTCTGGGGTATTTACTTCAATATAACCGGCACGCTCTTGACGCACACGCATGTAGCCAATAAGGCTATTAAAGAGCTTCCAACCTTTCGGATGCCAAAAAACTGATCCAGGCGCTTCGTCCTGCATATGGAACAAATCAAGTTTCTTACCGATCTTACGATGGTCACGCTTCTCTGCTTCAACTAAACGATTTAAATGCTGCTTAAGCTGTTTTTTATCCGCGAATGCTGTTCCGTAAATACGTTGCAGCATTTTGTTGTCAGAATCACCGCGCCAGTAGGCACCTGAAACTCGCATCAACTTAAAGTGATGGCAGAATTTCATGTTCGGTACATGCGGCCCACGACACATATCAATATATTCTTCGTGGTGATAAAGACCCGGCGTCGCATCTTTCGGAATATCACGTTCCAGAATCTCTAACTTATATGTCTCACCACGTTCTTTGAAGGTATCAACAGCTTCTTGCCAAGTTGCCACTTTCTTAACAACGTCATAATCCGTTTTAGCAAGCTCGAGCATACGCTTCTCGAGTTTTTCGACATCTTCGTCCGTTAACTTGTGCTCAAGATCGATGTCATAATAGAAACCATTTTCGATAACAGGACCGATTGCCATTTTCGTGTTAGGCCACAATTGCTTGATCGCATGACCTAATAAATGCGCACAAGAATGACGAATAATCTCAACGCCTTCATCATCTCGACCGGTAATAATACTAAGCTCTGCATCGCCTTCGATGAGATCACAAGCGTCTTTTAATTCGCCATTAACACGGCCTGCAATGGTCGCTTTAGCTAAACCAGGACCAATATCCTGCGCAACTTCTAAAATGGAGACTGCTTTATCAAAAGAACGGTTAGAACCGTCGGGAAGAGTAATTACTGGCACATCAACCTCGCTTCAGTGGTGGCCCCTACAATGGGTCACATGATGGTATAAAAAATAAAAGAGAGCGGATTTTATACGATTCGCTCCAAAATGAAACAGCCGACTATAAAAGTCGGCCATATTTAATAATTTGTGAGAACAACGCCCGATATCTAGATCGAACGCTGTACTCAAGAATTTATGCCGTTTTCTTGGTTTTCACCAAGAAACGCGCAAGCGCTGGAAGCAACCACATTGAACCGATCATGTTCCACAAGAACATAAAGAACAACAAGATTCCCATATCTGCTTGGAACTTAATCGGAGAGAAGATCCAGGTACAAACACCAATACCCAAAGTAACACCAGTAAAGCTTACTGCTTTACCTGTCGTACGAAGTGTTTGGAAATAAGCCTCCTGCAAAACCAAGCCTTCTTTCAACTTAGTCTCTAGCTGGCTGTAAATATAGATCCCATAATCGACACCAATACCCACACCAAGCGCAATAACTGGCAAAGTTGCCACCTTCACACCAATGCCTAATTGCGCCATTAGCGCCTCACACAGAACTGAAGTTAAGGCTAGAGGAGTGATGATACACACAACTGCCGCAATCGAACGGAAGGTAATCAAACACAAGATACTGACCACTGCATAAACAGAAAGCAGCATCACAGTTTTCGCTTTTTCAATCACCTGATTAGTTGCGGCTTCAACACCGGCATTACCTGCCGCGAGCAGGAACTCATAGTTTTCGCTCGGGTACTCTTCAATTAAGACCTGCATCTCTTGTATCACACGATCAAGTGTCTCAGCCTTATGGTCATCGAGATACACGATCATTGGCGTCATACTACAGTCCGTATTCATCAAGCCCGATGGCGCTCGTTGAATAGATGAATTGATAATCGACTGATTACGCGATAATTCGAACCACTTAAAACTACCTTCGTTCAATGCTTTAGTAACAAGCTTAGAGACCGTTACGAGCGACGCTGTAGATTGCACACCTTCAACATTCTCTAGACGCCATTGCATGCGATCCATTACGTCCAATAACTCATACGAAGCACATTGCTCTGGCGGAGTTTTCACCATCACAACAAGAATATCAGCACTGGTACTGTAGTTATCAATAATAAATTCATTATCTAGGTTGTATCTGGAGTCTGGCCTTAGCTCCGGAGCACCACGATCTAAGTCACCAATTTTTAGATCTTTTTGATAGTACAGACCAATTACACAGCCTAGGATCGCAATCATAATAGAGATAGGTGCGATACTCTGATGAGACATAAATGAAAGTACACGCCATGGTTTATGATCACTCATTTCAACCTTCTTCGCATGCTTCAGTCCGCCTTTACTCAAACCGGTATAAGACATCATCACTGGGTGCAAAATAAGGTTCGTCACAATGATCACAGCGACACCTAGACCTGCGGCAACAGCTAGGTCACGAATAACTTCAATCTCAATGAAGAACAACGTTAAGAAACCAATCGCATCACTCACTAAAGCCAAAATGCCCGGACGCACTAAGTTACGAAATGCCATGCGTGCACTCATAAGCGCATTTAGGCCCGAGGCTTGCTGAACAGCAATCTGATTTACAATTTGAACACCGTGGCTAATACCAATCGCAAATACCAGGAATGGAATTAGCACCGAATACGGGTCGAGCCCATAACCAAACAAACGCAATAAACCGAGCTGCCAAATAACAGCGACAATAGAAGTCACAATTGGAATCACTGTCGCGATTGGACAGCGAGAATAGATATACAAGAAGCTAAGTGTTAAACCGATAGTAACAAGCGCGAACGTCGCGATCGCACCAATACCGTCAATCAAGTCACCGACTTTTTTCGCAAAGCCTACAATATGAATCGAAATATTTGGATTAGATGCTTGGTATTTCTCGCGAACCTTTTCCTCAAGCTCTTTAGAGAACGCTTGGTAATCGAGAGGCTCTTGAGTTTCTGGGTTAATTTCAAATAACGGCGCATAAATGATGGTCGATTTGAAGTCATCGGCAACTAAACTACCAACCTGACCAGACTTCAATATATTGGCACGCAACTGATCCAATGATGCTTGAGAACCATCATAACCGTTAGGAATAACAGGGCCACCCTGAAAACCATCTTCGGTTACTTCGACCCAACGCACGTTTGGCGTCCAAAGAGACTTCAAAGATGATCGGTCAACACCCGAGAGATAAAACACCTCATCAGTCAATTCACTAAGCGTCTCCATGTACGCTTTGTTAAAAATATCTCCATCTTTCGCTGCTACAGCAATACGAATAAAGTTTCCTAAATTCTCCAAATCAGAACGGTTGTCCATCATATTTTGAACAAACTCATGCTCTAACGGAATCAATCGCTCAAAAGATGCATCGGGTTTAATTTGGGCTGCGTTAAAGCCTAAAAAAGCGGTTATTAGAAGAAAAATCCCCAGAATCACTGGGCGATTTTTAAATATTAAGCGCTCCGCGACCGTACCGGAACCAACACTATTGTTCGTTCCCGCAGAACTTTGATCGGCATTTGCCATTCGTAAATCCTCTTACACTATCACTAGTAAAAATTGTCTAAAGATTCTTGCCTGATGGACTAACTAACTCCACGCCAGACTCACCCACGAGCGCCAAACGATCACGGGTAATGTAAACCATCGCAGTATGACCTAAACGATCTGCGCGGGAATACGAAGAGAATGTTTCACCGCCATCATTGCTGACTATCACAGTCCCTGCATTACCAGTAATGCTAATTTGCTTATTACCATCTAACGCACCGCCCATCAGTGAACTTTCTGTGCCCGAATCAACTTTTGACCACGAGCGACCAGCATTGACGGTCTTAAACAAGTTTCCACGGAGACCAAATACCAAGGCGCTGTTTTTATCCTTGAGAGGCAAAACACCGAAAAACGAACCTTCATACGGACTATTTACCGTATCCCAAGATTGACCTTTATCACTTGAGGTAAACAACACACCCGCTTCACCTGCAATGATCAAATTGCCACCTTCAAGAACCTTAATCGCGTTCAAATGAAAACGATCTAAGTTATCCAGACGGTCGCCGGCATTTTCCCATGTGCGACCACCATCTGTCGTTTCGAACAAAAACCCATAAGCACCCACTGCAAAACCATGCGTGTCAGTCAAAAATGCAACATCTAAGAAAGGCTTTGACGCACCAATTTCAGCATCAAGTTCAGCATCCTCGAGCGCATATTGAGCATCTTCAAGTTCATACTCGAGATCTTCGTCTGAGCCACCACTTTCATCTAATTCAAACTCTAACTCAGCGATGTAAGCTTCGGCTTGCTCTATGATGGATTGATTAGCTTGGTTACCATCAAACTGTTTCACCCAGCTTAAACCACCGTCATTTGAATGCAGAATGACTCCGCCATGACCAACTGCCCACCCTTTATCCGACGAGACAAAATCAACAGCAGTGAGTAAAACAGATACAGGAACATCCGCTTGCTGCCAAGAAGATCCTCGCGAATCAGAATGAATAATGTGGCCTCGCGCGCCAACAGCAACTAAACGCTGACCAAGATTTTCAATATCAACCAATAAATATTCAGAGGCTAATTCAGAAGGGTAGGAAGGAGTATTTAATACATCCATTGCGTGAAGCGAAAACGAGCTACCTACAACACTCGCCCCTATAAATGCTTGCGCTAGCTTTCGTCCCCCTAGAAGACCAAAACAGCGATGAAAAATAGAATTCATCTATTATCCTTAAAACGTTCAAACGCCCCATTTAATGGAGCGTCATGTAACTATAAGTTGGTTATCGTGCTCGGCGACGCAAAGACTGCGGCTTAAAATAACGTTTACCAGGAACCTTGCTTTCAAACAAAGGGGCCTGTCGTTCTTCAGAGTACAATCCATTGACACTATATCGACGCGACTGCAAGTCATGAAAAACATCCGAGGTAGTCCAAGTGCCCGGCAATTCGTAATAGTTTTTCAGCATTGCAGCGCTTACTCTCCAAAGCTCACCACGGTTGTCATACTGATCAACCAAAGCAATACTCCAAGAGTCTTCATCTATATAAAACACTCGCTTCTTGTATATGTGGCGAGCTCCTTTTTTGAGGTTTGCTTCTACGACATGCACTCGGTGTAATTCCCAGCGCACATACTCTGGGTTCAAGTGCCCAGGCATAACTAAGTCATCGTATTTAACACCCTCACGCCCAATCTTATAGTTATTGTACGGAATAAAGATTTCCTGAACGCCTTTATATTCCCAATCATAGCGATCAGGCGCGCCATTATACATATCTGTGTCGTCAGCGGTACGAGTATTATCCGATGAAGCAATCGGAGAATCGTAAGCTAAGTTTGGAGCACGACGCACACGGCGCTGTCCAGCATTGTAATCCCATGCTTGGCGTGCATCTTCAGACTGGTCTAATGTTTCGTGAACAAGCAAAGCACCACCAGCAAGTCGCGCAGGCGCTTTGTTAAAGGTTAAGAAATAGAACAAGATGTTATCCATTTCTTTAAAGCTTCCCTCTGGGTTATGGAAGTTAAAGAAAACCTCTTGTTGCTTGGTTATAGGCGTGAATCGGCCATCTCTTTGAACGGCAACCTCTGTGTAGCGACCTTCAAGAAAAATACCGCGCCAACGTGTTAAATGGTTCCAGATCGCTTGCAAAGCTTTGTCTTGATTGCTGCCATGAAGTATTGGAAATGGGATGCCACCGTATGCGTCATTAATTCCCACACCGCCCTTTGACAAGGTAGCGGTCGTCGCATTTTCTTTCGTATTTTGATTTACCCAATCCGGCATAGCATGTGTGCGTCGAGTTGGGTAAACATCCATTGAAAAGCTATTTGGATAAGCTTCCATCAAGGCGTATTGCCCTGGAGTCATATATTTCTCAAAGCCTGGATAGTTGCTTTTATCAATGCTGAATTTAATTTTGTCATCGGGAAAAGGATCTACATGATGGTGCCCTGCCCCTTCATATCCAGCCGGCGGCGTCTTTAGACCACCATTCCAAGCAGGTATCGTACCCGCTTCATTGCCTTCCATTATAGAGCCAAACGGCGTAAGGGACTTGCCCAGTTTATCGGCCTCAGCTTGCGATACTTTCGCATCAACACTCGCAGCAAACGTACCGCAAGCAAGCACCGAGCCTAAAAGCAATGTTCTTATTGTCATGAGATTTCCTTTATTAAAACAAGGCTGATCCACAAGAAAAGGATCTGAAAAGCCAATGCAGTTTTATAACTATATCTAATTAACTTTTAGCAGAAATTTCGTCTCTGTCTAACGA
>NZ_LWGF01000134.1:0-1599 GCF_001635355.1 Oleiphilus sp. HI0125 | reverse complement strand
GCTCTTTGTCATCCGCTACTTCAGCGAGCACGTTATTGATACTTGCAATCGTGCCACCACTCGCACCACCTTTCATTGACTTCACTCGAACCTTGATCGCTTTCGCGTATTCGCCTTTAAGCTCCTTCACTTTGTTCTGAACAAAGTAAGTGCCCAAGTCAGATGGAATAGAGTCAAAGCCACAACAATGAATAATACGCGCACCCGTTTCTTGAGCGCGTTCATGGTGTTGATCGATCATTCGACGAATCCACTGCGTTTCACCAGCAAGGTCACAATAATCCGTACCGGCTTCAACACAAGCCGCAACAAGTTCGTTCCCATACAAAGCATATGGACCAACAGTCGTACAAATAACTTTCGTCTTACTGACTAAGTCTTTCAAGCTAGCTTCGTCGTGACTATCCGCAATTAGGATTGGTATATCGTTAGTGCCTTGGCCATCATTTAGACCTGCACGAACTTCCTCGAGCTTAGCTTGATTACGTCCAGCCATCGCCCACTTAAGCTCGCCATTGAGGCCATAAGTACTTAAATAAAATTCGGCTACTAAGCGGCCAGTAAAACTACTCGCACCCCAAATAATGACGTCATACTCGCGTGAATCTGACATGTTATTTTTCTCCAGTTGTTATGTATGCAGAACGCTTTACGAGAGACGATAAACGCTCGAATGATTCTTTTATGATTCAGGAACACTCCAAGTGATCCTGAATTTACCTCTTTATACAACAGTAGGTTCCCGTCCACCCCAGGGCGCCCTCTCTCGCTTCGCGATTCACCTTGTCTGCGGAAATGATGCACGCAGTATCCGAATAGCGTCACGAGAGCAGCATAGGCAAGGCGAAAGTTTGTGAGAAAGCGGAGTTTACATATACGTAAATGAGCAAAGCGAACAAGCTTTCAACACAGCCTAAGCAATCGCAGTAGCTATTTAACTACATAGCAGACATACCACCATCGACCGGAACCGCTATTCCGTTCATATACGTGTTCGCTGGCGACAACATCATCACCATCACGTTTACGATTTCCTCAACACGCGCAATACGCTTAAGCGGACAACCACGCGCAAGCGTCTTGTTTAATTCTTTCTCATCACCATTCGGATTAAGAATCGGGTTATCCACCATTGGCGTTGAAGTAAAGAATGGGCAAATCGCATTCACTCGCACATTCATTGCACCCATTTCCACAGCAGCCGTTTTTGTCATACCTACAACAGCATGCTTCGCGGCACCATAAGAACCACCCATTGGCGTCGCGCCTAAACCTGCCATTGATGCCACGTTTAGAATGGCCCCATCTTTTTGGCCAGCCATCATACGCATCTGGTGCTTCATACCGAAAGCAACGCCCTTTAGATTTACATCCAATTGGTNCTGCAAGGTTTTCTCATCGATCTGCGTAAACGGCATCAACTTCGGAGCAATACCCGCATTGTTTACCGCAATATCCATACCACCAAAGGTAGACTTTGCCAAAGCAACTAACTCTTCAGCATGCGATTCTTCAGCAACATTCCCAACAGCACTCGCTACTTCTGCGCCAAGCGCTTTTACTTTTTCGACAGTTTCAGTCAAACCATCCGCGTTGTAA
>NZ_LWGF01000133.1:0-941 GCF_001635355.1 Oleiphilus sp. HI0125 | reverse complement strand
GCGTCTAAGCTCATCGACTGATGCGATAAACCGCGAAACGATTTAACAGGATAAGAAAACAGACCAGAGACAGTAATCATCAAGAAACTCGCGCAAAAGCTCAAAACTATAATGCGACTTGGCTAAGAAGAACAAGGCGCAAGTATAAATTGTGTAAACGGCATGACTAAACAGAGATACAGAAATATCAACAATTAAGACATTGAGCTAAGCGATGAATAAGCTTTCTTCGGGCGCAGCAAACCTTGAGGAAGTTTAGTAACAATAAACGACGATAGGTTTAACAAAGTCATAAGAAAATCTGGAGCGGGAAACGAGATTCGAACTCGCGACCCCGACCTTGGCAAGGTCGTGCTCTACCAACTGAGCTATTCCCGCTTAGGAAGGCTTTGAAAAAACTCTGTAAAATCAAGTATTAAGAGAACTTGAAAGAGTTCATTGCTTCAAAGTGGGGCGTATTATATGGATGCATTTTTCAGTATGCAAGCATTTATTTATACAAAATGCTGTTTTTTACGCCCCACCAAATCAAAGCTACTAGTTTTGAGACTCCTGTCTAGTCTTTCTTATCATCGTCTTTTGGAAGATCATCGGTATCACCAATGTCAAAGTCTTCAAGATTAAATTCTTCATCATCAAACTCCGGATCACTCAAATCTAGAGCTGCCTCAATTTCCTCAGATAATGCATCATCTTGATCTTCAGCTGCTTCTTCAATCGCCTGCGCAATACTAGCCGCAACCTCAGCTTCATCCTCGAGCACCGGTTCATCTTCGGCTGGCACCTCTTCAGGCTCGTCGCTAAGATTCTCCAATTCCTCTACAACGTCATCCAAGCCCCCAGACAAATCAATATCATCTAAATCCAGGTCATCTGCATCTGGCTCCGGTTCAGGTTCTGGCTCTGGCTCCGGTTCAGGTTCAGGTTCTGGCTCTGGCTCT
>NZ_LWGF01000132.1:0-699 GCF_001635355.1 Oleiphilus sp. HI0125 | reverse complement strand
CGTTTAAACACGCCGGTGAAAAAAATCGAACGAAATGCGTCGAATGTCGTGATTCATTCAAAAGACGGTGCTGAAGAATTTGATCAAGTGATCTTGGCATGTCATAGCGACCAAGCGCTTAGCATGCTTGAGGCGCCGACTCCGCAAGAAGAAGAAATTTTAGGTGCGATTCCGTATCAAGATAATGAGGTGGTATTGCACACAGATACCACTTTGATGCCAAAGCGAAAGCTTGCATGGGCCGCGTGGAACTACCATATTCCGCAGCGTTGCTCTGAGCACGCCATGGTGACGTACAACATGAATATTCTTCAAAACTTTACTGATGCGGATCAAACCTATCTCGTTNCGCTTAATCGTAGCGACGAAATAGATGAGTCTAAGGTGATTGAACGATATAACTATGCACATCCGGTCTTTACTCAAGACGGGGTGGCTGCGCAGGGTAGACACTCCGAGATTAGCGATGTGAACCGTACTCACTATTGTGGTGCATATTGGTTGAATGGCTTCCATGAAGACGGCGTGAATAGCGCCTTGCGTGTCGTTGAGCGCTTTGGGATTCATCTCTAATGTCAACGCGTGAGTTGAAGAGTTGCCTATATCATGGCCACATTCGGCACCGCAGGTTTGAGCCGATTTCGCATGCATTTAAGTACAGTATGTTTATGTGGTATCTCGATTTAGACGAGATTGATG
>NZ_LWGF01000131.1:0-549 GCF_001635355.1 Oleiphilus sp. HI0125 | reverse complement strand
TAACGTTTTTCTAGAGTGATCGAGATCTTCTAATGCAAATTTTAACTATTGGCCGAATGCTGGGGATTTTGTTGATGCTATTCAGTGTCACGATGCTGCCCCCCATTGCCGTCTCACTCTACTACATCGATGGGCAACTCCATGCCTTCTTGGACGCATTTGCCATCACACTTGGCTTAGGTTTTCTAGTCTGGCTACCCTGTCGGCAACACAGAAAAGAATTACGTGTTCACGATGGTTTCTTAATTACTGTGATGTTCTGGGTCGTTCTTAGCTTTAGTGGGTCCATCCCACTATATCTGTCTGATATGCCTGATCTCTCCTACACAGATGCGTATTTTGAGTCGCTTTCTGGATTAACGACGACAGGGGCAACCGTTATTACAGGCCTCGACTCACTACCAAAATCAATCTTATGGTATCGCCAACAGTTACAATGGTTTGGCGGTATGGGTTTGATCGTTCTAGCCGTCGCTGTACTGCCAATGCTCGGCATCGGTGGTATGCAGCTCTACCGTGCAGAGGCACCCGGCCCTGTGAAAGACAGCA
>NZ_LWGF01000130.1:0-614 GCF_001635355.1 Oleiphilus sp. HI0125 | reverse complement strand
AAAGCTTGAAGTGAACAGCTCTTCAGACATTGATGAGAATCTTGCTGGTATTGGTGTTCGTGTAAACGGTGGTGATTTGATTCCTTTTGATCGTATTCAAGCAAAAAATGCAGGTGTGTTAAAAGGGAATTGGATAAACAAATTATCAGAAGGTGGTGAGCTTGAGATTATGCTCGGGTTCTTCCCTGATAAAGACTTAGATAGTCCCGTATTTAAGCGTGTTGCATCAATCAACGATTTATCTAGTCTTGTACCAACTTACTACAAGCTAAAATAGCCGCAGGCAAGATCGAGTGAACGTAAAAGGCAGAGTAGTTTTACTCTGCCTTTTTTATTGGATTTCTTACAAAACAAAACTTGTCTCTTTACCTCTTCGTAGTACTCTTCCTATTCAAATTCGTTATCAATCAAGTTAAGGAGCTATGATGCAATTTCTCCATACCATGATTCGTGTAAGTGATGTCGAAGCGTCACTGAAATTCTTCTGTGATGGTCTTGGGCTCATCGAAACGCGTCGTTATGAGAGCGAAGCAGGGCGCTTTACACTGATTTATTTAGCGGCTCCCGATGATGAAGAACGAGCGCATGCAGACAAAGCTCCAGAGCTAGAACTA
>NZ_LWGF01000129.1:0-1291 GCF_001635355.1 Oleiphilus sp. HI0125 | reverse complement strand
TCGTCGGGCAATGAATAACCCATACGGCCAAGGTAATTTGTTAAAGCCTCAGACATGAAACCAGCCCGTTCATAATAGGTGATACTGGTAGGGTTCTTACGCTTACTCAATTTACTCTTGTCGGGGTTACGCAACAAAGGCATGTGACATAGGGTTGGCATATCCCAACCAAAGTACTCATATAGAAGCTGATGCTTTGGCGCAGAATTAATCCACTCTTCGCCACGAATCACGTGAGTGATTTCCATTAAATGATCATCAACAACATTGGCTAAGTGGTAGGTTGGCATTCCATCACTTTTTAACAGGATTTGAGCATCTACTTGCGCCCAATCAATCTCGATCGTGCCGCGCAACATATCATCAATGACACATGTACCTTCTTCTGGCACCTTCATACGAATAACATGAGGCTCGCCTGCAGCTAAACGCTTCTCGACTTCATCTGCTGGCAATTCCAAATCACCTTTAATACCGGGATTCAAACCAGCTGCTTTTCGTTCCTCACGAATAACATCTAACTCTTCAGGTGTTCTGAAGCAGTAGAAAGCCTTACCTTCTTCAACCAGTTGTTTCGCATACGCGCCGTAATCATTTTTTCTCTCGCTTTGGCGATATGGTCCATGAGGACCGCCAACATCAGGCCCTTCATCCCAATCGAGACCTAACCAACGTAAAGCATCAAGAATCTGCTTTTCTGACTCTGGCGTGGAACGCGCCTGATCCGTATCTTCGATACGTAAAATAAACTTGCCGTTATGTTGCTTCGCGAAGCACATGTTAAACAGTGCGATATAAGCAGTGCCGACATGCGGGTCGCCTGTTGGAGATGGAGCAATACGGGTACGTACAGTTTGAGTCATTAAAATTTCCAGTCGTTCAGTAAATAATATGGGTGGTTAAAAATTCTTTCGTTAGCTTATCGACTAACCGTAACCACCAACAAAAGGGTTTGTTTTAATTTCTTGTCCAATCGTAGACATAGGGCCATGACCAGGAACAAAAGAAATCTGATCACCCAAAGGCCAGAGCTTGCCGCGGATAGACTTACATAAAGTGTCGTAATCTCCCTTCGGGAAATCAGTTCGACCGATAGAGCCTTGAAAGAGAACATCTCCGACGAACAACAATTCGCTCGGACGATGATAAAAAACAACGTGACCCGGCGTGTGGCCTGGGCAGTGCAAGACTTCTAGAATTTCCTGTCCGATCTCGACAGTATCACCCTGCTCTAACCACCGATTTGGAGTAAAGGATTGAGCTGGCGCAAAGCCAAACATCTGAGATTGCT
>NZ_LWGF01000128.1:0-1114 GCF_001635355.1 Oleiphilus sp. HI0125 | reverse complement strand
CCAGAAATAAAGGCGGCATTATACGGATTGCAGGCGCAGACCCTGTATTTCTCAGGTATCGCAATCGATGCTCCTCCAGTTGCCGATGCTGTAAACAAAGCGACCCTACTTAATCCACAAGATACCAACATTTATGGACTAAAAGCCTTGGCAAGTTATGATCAAGGTCAATTTGACCAAGCTATAGAATATTGGAAGACGATTTTAACGTTGGAACCTAATCACCCATCGCGCGGTTCGATTGAAGAGGGTATTTCTGCGGCTGAACGAGCACTGGGCGTACCTTCAACCATACAAGTACCTGCCTCAACAGTTGGAGTAAGCGTTGACGTAAGGATTGAACCCGCATTGCTGTCTCAATTTAATGAAAATGAAATTGTGGTCGTGTATGCGCGAGCCAGCGTTGGTCCGCCAATGCCATTAGCAGTGGCCAGATTTTCCCCTAAACAAGAAATTAACGACATAGTATTAGATGATAGCTTAGCTATGATGCCAGAGCTGAAATTAAGCCTATTTGAATCTGTCGATGTGGTAGTTCGAATCACCAAGGGTTCTGTTGAGCGAAAGCTTGGGGATTATGAAAAAATAATTAGCGGTGTGTTGGTAGCTGATCAGCCGCGTTTATCAATTAATATCGGTGCAGAAGACATCGTGACTGATTCAAAATAGTTAGAGGTAGAAAGAGCATGAAAGTTGTCGTAATTGGCGCAGGTACAATGGGAGCGGGTATTGCACAGACGTTTGCATCGTCTGGTTTTGAAGTTGTACTCAAAGACATTGCGCAAGAAGCAGTTGACAAAGGTCTCCAGACAATCGAGAAGGGGCTGTCACGTTTATTGGCTAAGGATAAAATTACGCAAGAAACCTTTGACTCGACTTTAGCGCGAATTCAAGGTTCTAACGATAACAGTTTGGTCTCTGACGCAGCGCTTATTGTTGAAGCAGCTGTCGAGAATATGAATATCAAAAAAGTCATCTTTACTGAGTTAGATGCGGTGTGTGGCCCAGATACGATTTTCGCCACAAATACCTCTTCTTTATCAATTACTGAAGTCGCTGCAGCAACGAGTCGTCCAGACAGATTTTTGGGGATGCATTTTTTCAATCCTGCGCC
>NZ_LWGF01000127.1:0-703 GCF_001635355.1 Oleiphilus sp. HI0125 | reverse complement strand
TTATTATTGGTGCCGATGGACGGATTTGAACCGTCACGAGCATAGCTCACCACCCCCTCAAGATGGCGTGTCTACCAATTCCACCACATCGGCATACTCAATTGATTAACTCAATTAAGTGAAAACTTATTGGCTACTCCAATTCAGGAGCGGCATTGTCTTCGTTTTGCGCTTCCAACTCAAGGCTTTCTTCAGAATTTTCTTGAGTTTCTAGCGTAGAAAGCGTCGTCGCTTCTTGAACACTCAATGCAGCTTGCTCTTTAGCAATATAAGCAAGACTAATACTGGTCGCGAAAAATACAACAGCCAACCATTTTGTAGACTTTGTCAGGAAGTTACCGCTACCTTGGCTACCGAATACTGTTTGNGAAGCACCGCCACCAAAAGAGGCTCCCGCTTCTGCGCCTTTTCCTTGCTGCAATAGCACAAGAACAACAAGCGCCAACGACACCAAGATGTGAACTACGATTACCGTTGTTTCTAAAAATTCCATATTACTCGCAACCTACTACAAACTCGATTCGTCAGGCCGACTGACAAATCTCAAAAAACTCATCAACTTTAAGTGACGCTCCACCTACTAGACCGCCATCGATATCCGGTTGAGCAAACAACTCTTTCGCTGTTTTGCTGTTTACACTTCCACCGTAAAGGATAGTAAGCGAATCCGCCCACTGCTCATCTAGTTCTCGCGCCACACTAC
>NZ_LWGF01000126.1:0-898 GCF_001635355.1 Oleiphilus sp. HI0125 | reverse complement strand
GGATTCTATTTTGTCGAGAAAATAGAAAAAGGCTTCGGTTATATCTGGTCGAGACTCTTCTAGGTGTAAATCGGAGATGAAATAGATCATTGAATTAAGCGCTTGCTTCTACAACGCTTGCTGATTCAATAATCACTTCGTTCACTGGTACGTCTTGGTGGCCAGCTTTCATTGTGGTTTTGACGCTTTTGATTTTTTCAACAACATCCATGCCTTCCGCAACTTTACCGAAGACCGCGTAACCCCAGCCTTCAGTTGTCTCAGAGGTGTGGTTAAGGAACGCGTTATCAGAAACATTGATAAAGAATTGAGCAGAAGCTGAATGCGGATCCATCGTGCGCGCCATGGCGATTGTGCCGATGTCATTGCTAAGACCATTGTTTGCTTCATTTTCAATGGTTTCGCGCGTTGGCTTTTGGTTCATATCGACATCAAAACCGCCGCCTTGGATCATGAAATTGTCGATAACGCGGTGAAAAATTACGCCGTCATAAAAACCGTCTTTCACGTATGCTTCGAAGTTTTTAGCGGTTACTGGAGCTTTTTCATAATCAAGTTCCAAAGTGATGTCGCCGTAATTAGTTTTCAATAAAATCATAGTTATTCCGTTGGATCTACAGATACATGATGCCAGTGCCAGTTAGTCGCACTCAGCCATTCGGCGCCGATTGTACAGTTTTGGGCTGTCAGACTAAACACTTGGGGGGATTAGTTTTGCTGAGGGCGATTAATTTTTGTTGTGATTTGCGGCTAAGGGTTTGTTTTAAAAGCAGTTAGCTTCTATCGTAAAGACTTATCTGAACTCGTTAAAGATTGAAAAGTTTAATAATAAATAGGCAAATTATGTTGTTAGATGCTCCATTGACGGCGCTCAATGTCCCGCGCGTTAAAGCTCGAT
>NZ_LWGF01000125.1:0-1145 GCF_001635355.1 Oleiphilus sp. HI0125 | reverse complement strand
ACACTCTACATACGCCGAGCCAAGAATATGTCCAGCCTGCTTAAACTTGATGGAGAGCGCATCGTCTACCTTGCTCCATTGCTTATAAGGCACGGCAACAATGCGTTCTTCCAACACCATCATAAACTGCGCAAGCATGCGCTTGTTACGGGTAAAACCAATTTTTACCGCGTCTTCTAAAACAAGGGGGAGTAACTTTGCAGAAGGCTCTGTACAAATAATCGGGCCGGTATCATTTTGTGTGATTACACGCCTTTCGGCGGAACAATATTATCGAGTACAACAGAAGAGGGCCTTATTCTCCAGGTTGCTCTTACTTGTGTTCTATCAATCGCCAGTTATCACCTAATTGAACTACGCAAACAAAAACGTCTTATAAGCTATATTGCTGCGAATTATGCAGTTGTAATCATTGCAGCATTCCTCGGCACCCAATTTCAGCAACAAGCATTTTCTGCTGATCAGCAGAAAATCTTTGCCGCTTGGGAAGACCGTGCAACTTACCGTTGTGGCAAAATCTTCCGTATGCTGAACCCATCAGAGCGAATATGCTCGATTTCTAGTGCCACGTCCTTGAATGCTCAAGCCGTCCTTATTGTGGGTAACTCTCACGCAGATTCGATTAAAACCAGTTTTAACGAAGTAGCAGAGGAACAAAATTTCAAAACTTACTTTTACGTTACGAACACCCCTCTAATGACCAAAAGAAAGATAACAAGTGATGAAGTGATTACAGATGCCCTTAAAATCAGTTCCAAACGGATTGTTCTACATTTTTCACCGAAGGGGGTAGACAAAGATAAGCTAGAAGATCTTATTCAAAAAGCGGAAGAACATTTAATCTTAGTAACGATAATAGCTCCAATAACAACGTACTCAAAGCACGTACCCAAAGCACTCTTCGCTGAATCTATTGGTGAAGACGATGTCCTAAATAAGAACATCGAAGATTATGAGCAAGAAAACAAAGCTGAATTGACTTACCTAAGAAACTTACTGAAGAATCGCATCGTCGAGACAGCACCGGTATTTTGCACGCCAACTTGTCGGGTCATAAATAACGACAAAGAGCTGCTTTATTTTGATGAAGGACACCTAACGCTAAAAGGCGCCAAAATGCTGGCTGCCGAATACAAGCAAGCTCT
>NZ_LWGF01000124.1:0-7859 GCF_001635355.1 Oleiphilus sp. HI0125 | reverse complement strand
TCACTTCATCGTTATCATTGACGATGAAGTAACCGTTACCGGTAATCGCCATATCAAGGCCGTTATCAGTGAACTCAACATTACCTTGGCTGTGGATCTGACGAATAGCCTGCACCTGCACACCATCACCAACGTCGGTTACCCCACCGCCAAAAAAGCTATTTGAATAGGCATCACCAAATTCAGCACGTGAACGCTTGAAACCAACCGTACTTGCATTCGCAATATTATTACCAGTGACCTCGAGGTCTGTTGCGGATACTTTTAATCCACTGAGTGCTACATTGAATGTCATATTGAACCTCTACTGATTAATTAATTAATTTCGCGCACGTTCTCTAACGGAACGCCACCTAAGCCAGCCAAGTTAAGTGTCACTTCGCCGCTTTGAGCGATTGATACACTATTCACTTGCGAAGCAAACAAGGTATCGACCTGCTCAGCGCCCGCGCTTGTTTTTATTTCTGCTTTTATTGTGTATTTGTCTGCAGGCATCTGATCACCCTGCTCATTCAAACCATCCCATTCAAACGGCACTGAACCGGCAAATTGTTGCCCAAGGTCAACACGCCGCACGAGCTCACCTGAACCATTCAAAATAGAGATAGAAAGATTGCTAGTTCCAGACGGAATGTCTGCAATGCCGCTAATCGTTCCACTTGCCGAAAGTGGAGCCTCAGCGCCTGGCACCAACACAGAGCGCCCAACCATGGCAGACGCTTGCAATGCTTGTGTAGACTGGAACTTATTGGTGAAGTTATTCACCGTGTTGTTAATTTGTTGCATTTCTTCTAGCGCACTAAATTCAGCTAGCTGCGAGATAAAGGCACCGTTATCTTGAGGCTCAAGAGGGTTTTGATTCTCGAGCTGAGCGATCATCAGATCCAAAAACTCGTTTTTACCCAAGTCACCTTTCTTTGCCGCTTCGCCGTTATTTTCTAAGCGATACTGCGCTAGAGGATCAGCAACACCGGAGGTATTAATACTTGTCATCGTCTATCTCGCCTATTGGCCTAAAGTTAAAATTCGTTGCATCATGGTTTTGGCTGCCTCCATGACATCGACATTTGTTTGAAAACTGCGCGAGGCGGACATCATGTCAGCCATTTCCTCTACAACATTCACATTGGGATATATGACGTAGCCCTGCTCATCCGCCAAAGGGTGATCCGGCTGATAACGCATATCCAACGCTGCATCACTCTCGACAATACCTTTAATCTGAACACCTTGAGAACCCGCATCTGTCATACTCGGCATTGCACCTGTCATAGCGCTTTCTTGAATCGCTGCAAATACAGGCTTTCGCGCTCGATACACTTCGCCAGTACTGCTCGCTGCACTATCTGCATTCGCGATGTTACTGGCGGTTGTATTTAAACGTACCGACTGTGCCGACATGCCAGAACCGGCAATATTAAAAATGGAATTTAAAGACATGCTTATTCACCCTTTATTGCTTTGCTTAGGGATTTAAACTTTCCATTCAAGAACTGAAAGCTCGCCTGATAGTCGAGAACATTCTTGGTAAATTCAGCAAGCTCTTGCTGCGTATCTACTGTGTTCCCGTCTACGGATGGCTGAGTTGGCGTTCGGTAAAGAACTTCCGCTCCGGATTGACCTTGGTTCGGAGCAATGTGACCGCCTTGCGTAGCGCTCATCGCTAACTGCCCATCAAGCATGCTTTGCTGTTCAGCCATCGCCGCTTTGAAGTCAATGTCGCGCGCTTTGAATCCGGGAGTATCTGCATTTGCTAAGTTGTTTGCCATCAACTCAGCACGCTGCACTCGAAGCTCTACAGCTTGCGGGTGAACGCCTAATGCATTTTGAAATGAAATCGCCATTTAACTCATCCTAGTTAATCTAAGAGGTTAAAAAGCAAGAGAAGTGCCAATTATTTTTTCTTATTTTTCAATAACTTATAAATTGCCGCTTTTATTGCCCGCGGCAAGGCTTATCCGTCATGCGACGCTAGCGTTATTGGCCAGTCCAAAAAGAAAAACTATCCTCTAAAACGGGGTCTACAATACGCTTTGCGTCTCCTTCAGGCGTTCCTATATATAAAAAGCCGACGAGACTTTCGTGCTCAGAAATTCCTAAACCACGCTTCACAACAGAGTCGACTGCCATATCGCCCGTTCGCCACATCCCTCCAAAACCTTCTGCTTGTAAAGCCAAAAGGATGTAGGACAACCCGGCAGCAACACATTGCTCCTGTTCAAAATAAGGCACTTTGGGATGATCGATATTCTTCGAAACGGCCACTAAAATCATCGGTGCGCGAAACGGCATTTTTTTACACTTTTCGATCTTCGCTTCACCACAATCTGGATTGGCCGCAACTGCAGCCTGCGCAAATAGCTCACCTAGCTTGGTTCGCGCATCACCTTCCACAATCAAATATCGCCCTGGGCGAAGTACCTTGTGGTCAGGCGCACGTAGTGCACTTTTCAAAATACCTTTTAATTGTTCACCTTCAGGTGCAGGTGAAACTAATCGTGGAAAAGACACGCGCTGATGCAAGAAGTTTAGGATGCTGTTTTCATAGCTCATGATGAATCGCTTTACACAGAGAACATTTGTTAATAAAAAAAGGAGGTGCTAACCTAAGCCACCAAAATTAAGGCTAGGCAAGACTCAAGCAGCAATAATACAGAATAAGCGCGCTTGCCTAAATAGATTGCGAAGAAAGGAAATACCCAGTTTTACGAACACCTCTTTTATTCGTTTGGGCAGTAAACTATGGCAAGTGAACCAAGTATAATTAATTATGATGCGCCGCCGTCAGTCATGCCGGCCTATAATGGGCGCGTACTTGCTTACCTAACGTCTACTCTCACCTTTATTACGGGCATTTTATTAGGTCATTTTGATAAGAACCTAATTTGGTTTGTGCCTTTCGCCATGCTTTGGCCCCACCTTTTATATTTCTTCGTTCGTCATTTCAAACTCGCTGATAATCCAACCGCTCGTGAAGTAACCTTACTTATAGACGGTGTTATTGTTGGGTGTACGATTGTTCTCATCGAATTCAGCCTCACTGCTTCTTTATTCTCGATCATTATGGGTGCGTTTAGCTTCATTGTTGTAGGAGGTATGAAGCTATTAGTACTCGGCTGCATCACAGCATCTATATCGCTAGGATTAAGCGGCTTAATTTTCGGATTTAACTTCAATATAAATGAGCCGGTATTGGTGACTCTTGTGGCTGGTATTGGGGCAGGTGTCTATGTTGCTGTTACCGCATATTACACACACCAACAAGCGAAGGCCTTGGTAAAAGCGAAGTCACAGATTCAGCATCAACGAGAACAGTCGATCTCACTATCGCATAAGCTTGCGAAGTATCTTTCACCACAAGTATGGCAATCTATCTTTACCGGTGAACGTGACGTTCGTCTTGAAACGCAACGTAAGAAATTAACGATCTTCTTCTCAGACATTAAGGGCTTTACCGAACTTGCTGAGGAAATGGAGCCAGAGAGCCTCACTGAGCTTCTGAATAGCTACTTTAATGAGATGTCTCAAATCGCATTAAAGTATGGCGGCACTATTGATAAGTTTGTCGGCGATTCGATCATGATCTTCTTTGGCGACCCGACAAGCCGCGGACCAAAAGAAGATACGCTTGCCTGTGTAGCCATGGCGATCGAGATGCGTAAGCACATGAAGATTCTCCGCCAAAAATGGCAAAGCCAAGGGATCAAAACACCTCTACAAATTCGTATCGGCATCAGTACTGGATACAGCACGGTAGGTAACTTCGGCGCCGAGAATCGCATGGATTATACGATCATCGGAAAAGAGGTTAATCTTGCGTCTCGTCTTGAGAGCTTAGCGGAGCCTGGAGAAATACTGATCTCTTACGAGACCTTCTCGTTAGTCAAAGATAAGGTAATGTGTAGAGATAAAGGCGAGATCACTGTAAAAGGATTCTCTCGCCCTGTGCCAATTTATCAGATCGTCGATTTCCGCAGAGATATTGGCGCTGGCCAGAGTTTTATCGAACATGAAACAGGCGGCTTTGCGCTGTACTTAGACACCGAAAAAGTCACAACTGAAGAGAAAGACTTAGTTGTTCGGGCCCTTGAGCGCGCCGCGGAAAAACTCAAGGACCGCGATTAAATCAAATAGTTCTCTTTTAAGAACTACTGCCTAACATATCGCTTTTGAGGACAGACAGAAACACGGTCTTCGGTTGCTCGATAAGGGTTGATATCTAAGCCCCCGCGGCGCGTATAACGAGCCATCACACTCAAAGATGTACATCCACACTTCGCCAAAATATCAGTAAATATTTGCTCACAGCAATGTTCGTGAAAGTCCTGACAATTGCGGAAAGACACCACGTAGCGCAGCAAACTTTCACGATCAATCTTAGGCCCGTTGTAGGAAACAACCACAGTCCCCCAATCTGGTTGACCCGTTACCGGACAATTCGATCGTAACAAATCTGAATATAAGGTTTCTTCAACAAGCTCATCGCTATCAGCTTGAAGCAGATCTGCGTTTGGCTCATACACAAAATCTTTGGCATCCAGATGATCAACGCTCTCACCAGCTGGAAGGTTTACCGCTTGAATATCAACAAGGTCGTGTAACTGAACCGTTACTGCAGCACCTGCTGCTGTACTCAAGTCCTGCTCTAACGTTTCAATCAATGCGTCTTTACTTTTTATCTTCTCTTGATTAAATGAATTGAGATACAACTTAAACGACTTAGACTCGATGATATTCTTCGACTGACAAGGAATACTAAAAACTCCAATGGCGACTTCTGGCTTACCATTAGTGTTTAGCCAAGACACCTCAAAACTCGTCCAAACATCTTCACCAGCAAATGGTAAATCCGTTTCTTCGATCCCTAAACTCGCGCGACTTTCACTACGTGCAATTGGGAATAGCACCTCGGGTGCGTATCGATCTAAATAATTCGTTTCTTTACCTAACTGGCTGTTCTCAACAATCGCCATACATACCTCAAATAATTTTCCGTCGCGCTCGTATTGCTATAAAGCAGTTACCACGAAGAATCGCAGTCTAGCTGCGAATGCCCTTGCCTTTAGAAAGTAAAAACAAAGCCGTCGAAAATAATAGAACAATAAAAACAATAACCATCCCAAACGCGAATCGAATATCGATATCACTCACACCCAATATTCCGTAACGAAAAGCATTTACCATATATAAAATTGGGTTCGCTTGAGATACGTTCTGCCAAAACTCTGGCAGAAGCGAAATACTATAGAACACACCACCAAGGTAGGTGAGCGGCGTTAATACAAAAGTAGGGACGATAGAGATGTCATCAAATTTCGTCGCGAATACTGCATTAATAAATCCGCCAAGCGAAAATACAATCGCAGTCAATATCACCATACTGGCCGTCACCAGTACGTTGTGAACAACTAAATCGGTAAAGAATAAAGACAGTAAGGTAACGATAATCCCTACCCCAACACCACGCGCAACACCTCCGGCAACGTAACCGCTCAGCACAACCCAGTTTGGAACAGGTGAAACGAGTATTTCCTCAATACTGCGCTGGAACTTCAAACTAAAGAAAGACGACACCACGTTTGCATAAGAGTTAGTAATCACCGACATCATAATCAAGCCTGGGACAATAAAACTCATATAGTCATAGCCGCCCATTTCTCCGATACGAGGCCCGATAAGATTGCCAAAAATGACAAAATACAAAGCCATGGTAATCGCAGGTGGAAGCATCGTTTGCGCCCAGATTCGTGTAAATCGACGAATCTCTTTTACTACGATGGTCGTAAAAGCAATCCAGATTTGATGTGCGTTCATTTGGTTTGCTCCTTCGAATTTAAGTCTTGGCTAGAGCTAACCAAAGATAAAAACAACTCTTCCAAACGGTTACTTTTATTGCGAATACCCAATACCTTCCAGTCTTCATCTTTGACGGCATCAAAAAACGTCCCTAAGTCTCTTCCCTGCTCGACAGTCAGCTCGATAGCACCGTCGTACGTTAGCGCGGTATCGTATCCATCTAACTCTGGCGCCTTACTTAATGGCGGCGTCGTTTCGAAGACATATGTTTGCTTGGTTAACTTACTCAGCAATTCGTGCTTTGGACTATTCTCGAGAATTTCACCCTTATCAATGATGGCAATATTGCGACACAACTCCTCAGCTTCTTCGAGGTAGTGTGTAGTCAAAATGATGGTAGTACCCGCATCGTTAATTTCTTGAAGGAACTTCCACATGGATCGACGCAGCTCAATGTCAACGCCAGCAGTAGGCTCATCTAGAATCAGCAATTTTGGCTTATGAATAAGTGCTCGTGCGATCATTACACGACGCTTCATGCCACCGGAAAGCATTCGAGCCGGCTCGTTGCGTTTTTCCCAAAGACCAAGTGCTTTTAAATATACTTCTGCGGTTTGCTTCGCCTCTGATGCAGGAATACCGTAATAGCCCGCTTGCGTCACAAGAATATGCTCAACTTTCTCAAACTGGTTGAAATTGACCTCTTGCGGTACGACGCCCAAACAAGTCTTTGCCTTCTCGAGCTCGCGATCTAAGTCATAATCAAAGATTTTTACCGTACCGGACGTTTTATTTACGAGTGAGGAGACAATACCAAGCGTCGTTGATTTACCCGCTCCATTTGGTCCTAACAAAGCAAAGAAGTCCCCCTTCTTCACATTCAAGGAGACATCTTTTAAGGCAACGTGCCCATTGTCGTAAGTCTTGTTCAAGCTCACGATCTCTAACGCATTGGTCATCGAGATATTCACTTTAGTAGGTTTGAGGCAGTTTTTATGAGGGCGCACTTATCAAATTTCAAGCGATCGTCAAAAAAGACTTTGATAAGCGTAGATGAGATTTAGCAAGATCCAATAAGAGCGAAAAAATCATGCAATGCGCATATGAGGAGCGCGCGTAGGAAATGTCAGTTAGAGATATTTAACAGTAAAAAGCCAAGCTTACATGCCCGACATTATATGCTTCAGACTCCATTTAGACGTTGCGCCAGACAGAAGGAAGGCATTCTCATCAATGCCAAATGCTCCCTTAGGCAAACTATCTTTAATATATAGCGCCTCTGCTTCAGAATGACTTTCATTCCATGCTTTTAAATCCAACTTACGGCCGCTTTTCAGCAATTTTTTGTCTTTATCCGTCACAACAATAATCTGTGGAAGCAAACGTCGTTCGCTATTGTGACCTGTAACAATTCCAACTTCTTGAGTGCTCAGTTCAACCAAGGTTCCAGTCGGGAATACGCCAATCGCTTCGATTAAGCGTTCAACAAGATCTTTTTGAAACAGGACGTTTCTTTGCTCATAGAGTTCCGCGACAGCCTCTCGAGGCGACAAACCTTTACTTTCACCCCTAGGCGTAATCATCGTTTGATATTCGTCCACTAAGCCCGCAATTTTTGCTAATAAAGGAATTGTTTGACCAGTGACACCTTTCGGGAACCCTGAACCGTTGTGTCTCTCGGCATGAAACTCAACAATGCTCAACACACTGTCAGGCAAGCCATCACATTCTTTCAGAATATCTAAACTGTGCTGAACGTAGGACTGATAATTTGGGTTCTGCTTGCTATCTTCTGGTTCAGCATCTCTCACAGACTGCTCTAACTTTATCTTTCCGATGTGTGACAAGAGCACGCCAACCGCTAGACTTTTCATCAAAGGCTTTGTTAACCCAAGGTGTCTTGCAAAAACGAGCGCCCAAATCGATGCGCGAACCACATGCTGATAACCTTGTTGATCTTCATCGTCCATTTTTGCCAACCAGATAAGCGCGTCTGGATTGCGAACGACACTCACGACCATGCTCACTGCAAGTTTTTGCGTATCTTGGACGCTTACTTGCTC
>NZ_LWGF01000123.1:0-1098 GCF_001635355.1 Oleiphilus sp. HI0125 | reverse complement strand
TCATGGACCTAGAGGAGCGGGGCCTACACCACTATGCCAATCGTTTTTTAAATCATTATTTAGAAGAAACTGGAGACTACGCAGGCCTAAAACTCTTACCATTTTATAAAGCCTATCGCGCGATAGTCCGTGCGAAGATTTCTTTATTTGAGATGGAAGACTTTAAAAACAATCCGCAAAAACTAGACGAACTATGGCGTAAATATCAGTCATATATCGACTTAGCCGAAAGCTGCTCGGCACTTCCAAATCGTTTTATATTGACCATGCATGGTGTATCAGGAACGGGAAAAAGCACCGTTGCGCTGCGTCTTGTAGATAAGTTAGGCGCTATTCGCATCCGCTCCGATGTAGAACGAAAGCGACTATTTAAATTTGATCCTCATAAGCATCCTGACACTGACAAAGCAAAAGAACTGTATAGCAAAGCGGCCACAGATCTTACCTATGAGAAACTCGCTTCTCTATCGCGGCATATCTTAAATGCAGGCTTGAGCGTCATCGTTGATGCAACAAACCTACAACTGTGGCAACGCAATTTTATTCAAGACGTCGCCGATGAAAACGGCGTGCCGATGGTCATTGCTGACTGCCAAGCCAGTATGAGCTTAATAGAGAGTTGGATTCATCAACGTGAAGATGAGGATCATGACGCGTCTGATGCAAGCTTTGAGATCGTTGACGCTCAGATACATAGCCAAGATACTTTAACTGAAGAGGAACAGAAAAAGACCTTCGTTGTGCATAGTGAAATATTAGAAGAGACCAATGAACTGGTGAGTGAGATTCGTAAGAACTTACTTAATTAGTCTAGGCATAAAACAAAAAAAGCGGCCTTATGAGCCGCTTTCTTGTGGAACTTAGCTTGTATTCGCTAGTTTATAGTCTCCAAGGATGTTTGATCTAGCTGATGCATATCCGGCAGAGCTTCATTGAGCTCAGTAATCGGATTAAAACGCACAGTGCCTTGATATACAGCGCGGCACTCTCCTGGAGCAGTACCTTGGCAGTGTCCTAATGCCGCTTCTTTCGCCTTTGTGGGGCTACTAAAAGGTCCAATAAACTGCCTATTTTCTAAGTAAAAATAACCACTTTGCT
>NZ_LWGF01000122.1:0-1600 GCF_001635355.1 Oleiphilus sp. HI0125 | reverse complement strand
AAAATGGTGAGCGTCAGGGTTACAACACCTATGTGTACTCTGAGAGCGAAATTAAGCGCATTGCAAAAGTTGCGTTTGAAGCAGCGCAAAAGCGTAACGGTAAGCTTTGTTCTGTAGATAAAGCGAACGTACTTGAAGTAACGGTGTTGTGGCGTGAAATTCTTGACGATATGGCGAAAGACTATCCAGATGTAGAGCTGAGTCATATGTATGTTGATAACGCAGCGATGCAGCTCGTTCGTGCGCCGAAGCAGTTTGACGTAATGGTTACAGGCAACATGTTTGGTGACATTCTGTCTGATGCGGCAGCAATGCTTACTGGCTCTATCGGTATGCTTCCATCTGCATCGTTAGATGAGAACAATAAAGGTATGTACGAGCCGTGTCATGGTTCTGCGCCTGATATTGCTGGCCAAGGCATCGCAAACCCGCTCGCAACGATTCTATCCGTTGCGATGATGTTGCGTTATAGCTTGAGCGAGAACAAAGCCGCTGATCTGATTGAAGATGCAGTGAGCAAAGTGCTTGATCAAGGTTTGCGTACTGCAGATATCTTCTCTGAAGGTTCAACAAAAGTCTCTACAAAAGAAATGGGTGACGCGGTTGTTGCGGCGCTTGAGTCTTTGGTTTAAATCACTGGTTTAATAAGGTCGATAGAAATGAAAAAGTTAGGAATGGTCGGCTGGCGTGGCATGGTTGGTTCCGTGCTTATGCAGCGTATGCAAGAAGAGAATGACTTCTCTTTAGTTGAGCCAGTGTTTTTTACTACATCACAAAAAGGTTTACCTGCTCCAGATCTAGGGCAGGGGGAATCAGTATTGCTTGACGCAAATGACGTGAGTGAGCTGGCGCAAATGGATTTCATCATTACCTGTCAGGGTGGTGATTACACAAAAGCGGTTTACCCTAAGTTGCGCGAAAGTGGCTGGGATGGCTACTGGATTGATGCGGCTTCAGCCCTTCGCATGGAAGATAACGCTGTCATCGTGCTTGATCCTGTTAACCGTCACGTGATCGATGAAGCACTATCTAATGGCGTGAAAGACTTCGTCGGTGGTAACTGTACGGTGAGTCTAATGTTGCTTGCTCTAGGAGGTTTGTTCGCGGAAGACTTGGTGGAATGGGTATCACCGATGACATATCAAGCGGCATCAGGTTCAGGCGCTAAGCACATGCGTGAATTGATTACTCAAATGGGTGAGATCAAAGAAGCGGTTGCGAATCAGCTAGACAATCCAGCGTCAGCGATTCTTGAAATTGATAAGTTGGTAGCAGAGAAAATGCGTTCAGACGAATTCTCGACTGACCAGTTTGGCGTTCCGCTTGCGGGCTCTTTGATTCCTTATATCGATACGCAGTTGCCGTCAGGCCAAAGCCGTGAGGAGTGGAAAGCAGGTGCTGAAACTAACAAGATTCTCGGTACGCAAGAACAAGCAATCCCAATTGACGGTTTGTGTGTACGTGTTGGTGCTATGCGTTGTCACTCTCAGGCGCTTACCATTAAGTTAAAGAAGGATCTGCCTGTCGAAGAAATTGAGGCTAAATTGGCTGCAGCGAATGATTGGGTCAAAGTAATTCCTAATGATCGCGAAGCATCTAT
>NZ_LWGF01000121.1:0-876 GCF_001635355.1 Oleiphilus sp. HI0125 | reverse complement strand
AACAAAAACTGTAATCGACGATGTTGATCATCTAATTTTTGGGTGAGCTCATACTGATCTGGTGTGATGTATTCTGCCGCAGCAGAAGGTGTGGGGGCGCGCATGTCTGCAACCATATCGGCAATGGATACATCGACTTCGTGCCCAACCGCACTCACAATTGGCAATGCACTATCAAAGATTGCACGAGCAACAACTTCTTCATTGAATGCCCATAAGTCTTCTAAAGAGCCACCTCCACGGCCTACGATCAATACATCTGCAATCTGTTTATCATTTGCGAGTTGGATTGCTTTTGCGATTTCTTGTGCAGCGCCTTCGCCTTGCACTTTGACAGGGATTAATATTATTTCCAATCCTGGAAAGCGGCGCTTCGTAACGTGGATGATGTCGTGTATGACGGCTCCCGAACGAGATGTAATGACACAAACGCGCTTAGCCATTTGAGGAATTGGTTTTTTATGCTGTCTGTCAAAAAGACCTTCTTGATTTAGCTTAAGCTTCAAAGCGTCAAATGCGGCTTGAAGTGCGCCGAGCCCAGCTGGCTCCATGCTATCGACGATCAGTTGATAATCGCCGCGACCTTCATATAGGCTGAGTTTCCCACGAACAATAACTTCATCACCGTCTTTTGGTTGGAAGCGTAGTCGTTGATTGGCACCGCGAAACATGGCACAGCGAATTTGCGCTTTTTGGTCTTTTAAAGAAAAGTACCAATGGCCTGAACTTGGTCTTGCAAGGCCGCTAAGCTCACCGCTTACCCATACTTGTGCGTAACTGACTTCAAGCATTCGTTTAACTTGGCGATTCAGTTCTGAGACGCTAAGTGCGGTCGGTTTATTGTTGGTGGCTTCTTGAGGGAGCATAGCGGGCTTA
>NZ_LWGF01000120.1:0-906 GCF_001635355.1 Oleiphilus sp. HI0125 | reverse complement strand
AAGAATGCACGAATAGTCGGCGTCAGCTCTATTTCTGGCATAGCTGGCAACTTCGGCCAAACAAATTATGCGTGTTCGAAAGGTGGGCTAGCCGGTTATACACAGGCTATGGCAAGCTCACTCTCTAACGGCATGACCATTAATGCTGTCGCACCNGGGTTCATAGAAACCAGAATGACAAGCAAGGTACCTTTTGTGCCAAGAGAAGTAGGACGCCGATCAAACGCGTTTTCACAAGGAGGTTTACCAATTGACGTCGCTGAGGTCATCGCCTTTATGTGCCAATCAGCATCACAAGCGATCAACGGTAATGTTGTGCGCGTTTGCGGCCAAAGTTTGCTAGGACGCTAAAAACCTTTAGGCAAATCAATATCAAGCACTAAGGCTGGATCAACACGTTGGTCCAGCCAGTTCATACGCCAATCAAGGTGAGGCCCTGTAGATCGACCACCTGAGCCAATCTTTGCAATCACGTCGCCTTGGCGAATCTCATCACCCTCTTCCACCAAGATTTCGCTTAAATGAATAAAAGTGGAACTCAGACCGTAGCCGTGATCAACGATAAGCGTTCCGCCCGAGTAATACATATCAGGATGAACTAGCGTCACAACACCACTCGCTGGAGCGATTACCGGATCACCTGTTGGGCCGGCATAATCAATGCCGTAATGAGGCCGCTTAGGGACACCGTTATATACACGCTGACTTCCGTATACACCCGTAACTCTCCCCTCTGATGGCACCACAAACTTTGTAATGAAATCGGTTCGATCAAGCATTGTTTTGCGCGCTGATTTGACCAAAGCCGTTTCTTTACGGATTCGCTCTAAACGCTCAGGTGGTGGATTGACAGTCTTCTGCGGGACTCCTTCAATATATTGGGTTTTATAATCACGTTTTTTTAGG
>NZ_LWGF01000119.1:0-856 GCF_001635355.1 Oleiphilus sp. HI0125 | reverse complement strand
TCCCAACAACCATGTGCGCGGTTTGCGCTTAATTCGATAAATCGTAATTCCTGACCCGCCTGTTTACGCTTGCCTGCATCGTTCATTATGTCGGCCAATGTACGCTCGCCAGTTGATATAAATATCAATCTCCATCGTTTTGCAGGTCGCGCATTTCCGCTGCGATTAGCTCGGCTTTTGCCTGTTCCGTTGCCAAGTGAGTAGACAATATTTCCTACCTCTCGCGGATCTGCTTCGCCAAGTTCATCAAGTATCAATGCGGTGTCGTTGCGCTGCTCTGCGATGCCCTCAAGTCCGTTTCCGGTGCTGCGCCATGTGCGTTTAAAATCCTCTCCATGACCCCATACTGAGCATGACGCTTCGACCAATGTTGTCTTGCCAGTGCTGGAGTCACCATAAAAGTGAAAACCTCCGCCTTGTCGTTTTATCAGGTAGAGCAGGGGTCCAGATAGTGCGGCTCCGATTGCCAGCTGTAAAAGCGGGTTTCCCGTCATCAGTGCACCAATAGATTGTTGCCATTGTTCAAGCGTGCCGCTGACAACATAATCGTCATACGTTGCATATTCGCTTTGGAATATCGCATCGCCATGACCAATGTTTCGGGTCGGTAGAATAAAAAGATCTTCNTTGTGCCAGCCTGTTATGCTCGCTGAGGTCATGCGTTTTATTGGTTCAAACGATTGCAGATATCTCGGCAATGATTGTCGATTATTAGTGTCGAGCTTTAATCCCATATCCAATAAC
The DNA here is from genome assembly GCF_001635355.1 of Oleiphilus sp. HI0125. Lineage (NCBI taxonomy): Bacteria > Pseudomonadati > Pseudomonadota > Gammaproteobacteria > Oceanospirillales > Oleiphilaceae > Oleiphilus > Oleiphilus sp. HI0125. Next base: position 112 of record NZ_LWGF01000119.1, on the reverse strand, counting down.
TCACGGCGTAGCTCTGCACAATCCGTTGCCAGCATGTGCATCGGCATGGCCCATTCCCGCCATTCACCTCGGCGGTTTTTTAATTTCAGTAGTAAGCCAAAATTTGAACCGT
>NZ_LWGF01000118.1:0-787 GCF_001635355.1 Oleiphilus sp. HI0125 | reverse complement strand
AGTCTCCAATCCAACGATTTAATTCTCTGTGGCATATGATTTATCCACACTAACTGAATGTCGAAAAAATCGTAATTTATTCAATATATTTGCTGACTGTTATATTCGAAGATTATCATTTTAATTGCAATCCATTGCATTGCGACAGCAAATAGGAAAATAGAGATTTTCAATGGGTACTGCATTCGGTTTCTCATGCCCTGTCGTGCATTTTATTTCACTTATGCCGTTATCACCAAATCTAAGCGAGAAATATGAATAATGATTCAAAAGGGATGTTATACGGTCTGATTGGTATTCTCTCATTTGGTTTGACATTGCCTGTCACGCGCTACGTAATAGAGTATTTTTCTCCGATGTTCATAGGCCTCGGTAGAGCTACCGTGGCTGGTATTTTTGCGGCAGTATTACTCATCATAACGAGGCAATCTGTCCCTTCAAAAGAACAGCTATACAAATTAATTATTGTTGCACTGGGCGTAGTCGTCGGTTTTCCTGTTCTTTCATCCGTTGCAATGCAAACTGTTCCTGCGTCACATGGAGGGGTTGTACTAGCAATACTACCTTTAGCAACTGCTATTGTTGGAGTCGTGATATCCAATGAAAAACCATCATTTGGATTTTGGGTTACAAGTGTTTTAGGAAGCATGCTAGTCGTTATTTATTCAGTACTTAATGGCGCTAATGCTCTTCATTGGGGTGATATTGCGCTATTTTTCGCCGTATTGAGTGCAGCTATTGGCTATTCTGTCGGAGGGTTATTGTCGAAAGAAATCGGTGGCTGGAG
>NZ_LWGF01000117.1:0-809 GCF_001635355.1 Oleiphilus sp. HI0125 | reverse complement strand
AATACATTGACTACCGAACTTCTCTGCCGCCTCACGAACAAATTCAGGATTGAATACTGCAGCAGTATTAATACTCACTTTGTCAGCCCCTGCATTCAGCATGTTACGAATATCTTCGACTTTACGGATACCGCCGCCAACCGTTAATGGGATGAAAACATTCGCAGCTATTTTTTCAACGGTATGAATCGTCGTATCACGACCTTCATGACTCGCCGTTATATCCAAAAAGGTAATTTCGTCAGCGCCCTGTTCATCGTACTTTTTAGCGACTTGTACTGGGTCACCCGCATCGCGAATATCTACGAACTGAACGCCTTTCACCACGCGCCCATTTTCTACATCTAAACAAGGAATAATACGTTTTGCTAAGCCCATGACTACACCTTAAAAATCTTAGTCTTTCGCAACGTAACCACTGTGAATATCACTGTAGTCTTGCGCTTCTTTCACATCGAGCGTTCCTTCGTATATCGCACGACCGGTGATCGCACCACAAATGCCTTGATCAGCTTGCGCAGCCAAGGCTTTGATATCTTCCATATTCGTGACACCGCCCGATGCAATCACAGGAATAGAAGAAGCTTGAGCTAGACGCACTGTCGCTTCAACATTCACACCTTGCATCATGCCATCACGAGCTATATCCGTGTATACAATCGACGAAACACCGGCTTCATCAAACTGCTTCGCAAGATCTGTTGCTTCAACGCTAGACACATCAGCCCAACCATCTGTTGCAACCTTGCCATCTTTAGCATCTAAGCCAACGATGATATGTCCTGGGAAAGCTGCACAAGCTTCCGTCA
>NZ_LWGF01000116.1:0-1333 GCF_001635355.1 Oleiphilus sp. HI0125 | reverse complement strand
GTTTCATCTTCACCCAAGTTACGCTGATCCGCAGGCTCATGGCCGCGACCACGTGAAACTTTAAGCTTCATGTTCACTTCGCCGTTGTCACCTAAATTACAGATCACGTGATAAGGGTTAAGAACCTCTACATCGTGATCTACCTGGATGTCACTAGCTAGAACCGGACCCGATCCTTTCTTAGTGAGCGTCAAAGTCGCCTCATCCTTAGCATGCATAACAATTGCTAGGCCTTTGAGGTTAAGAAGAATTTCAATCACATCTTCTTGTACGCCTTCAATGGCACTATATTCATGCAATACACCGTCGATTTCAGCTTCTACTACCGCACAACCAGGCATTGAAGACAGAAGGATACGACGAAGCGCACTACCAAGAGTGTGCCCGAAACCCCTTTCTAATGGTTCTAGAACCACCTTCGCATGTGTTGCACTTAATTCCTGAACTTCAATGTTACGTGGGTTCAAGAATTCATTTACTGAACGCTGCATATACGCCCCTATACGTTATGTTGTAGATACAAAGCTTACTTAGAGTAAAGCTCGACGATTAGGTTTTCGTTGATTTCAGCTGTTAGGTCGCTACGCTCTGGTACTGACTTAAATGTACCAGCAAGCTTGCTTGTATCAACTTCGACCCACTCAACTGGCGCACGGTTGCCCGCCAATTCAACTGCGTTTTTAACACGCAATTGGTTCTTTGCTTTTTCACGAACAGAGATAGTATCGCCCGCTTTCACTTGATATGAAGCAATGTTTACAACATTGTCATTTACAAGGATCGCTTTGTGCGAAACTAACTGACGTGCTTCTGCACGAGTAGATCCAAAACCCATACGGTATACAACATTGTCTAGGCGTTGTTCTAAAAGCTGAAGCAAGTTCTCACCAGTCGCACCCTTACGGCGCGCTGCTTCTTTGTAATAGCCACGGAACTGCTTCTCTAATACGCCGTATAAACGACGAACTTTCTGTTTCTCACGGAGCTGAGTACCGTACTCAGACAAACGACCACGACGAGCGCCGTGCATGCCTGGTGCAGTTTCAAGATTACATTTTTGGTCTAGTGCCTTAGCACCGCTCTTCAAAAACAGATCTGTCCCTTCACGACGAGACAGTTTACATTTTGGTCCAATATAACGAGCCATTTATCTGTTCTCCCCTAAACGCGACGTTTCTTCGATGGACGACAGCCGTTGTGTGGAATCGGCGTTACGTCAGTGATGTTTGTGATTTTGTAACCACAAGCGTTTAGTGCTCGAACAGCGGACTCGCGTCCTGGCCCAGGCCCTTTAACCATAACTTCTAGGTTTTTGAGGCCGTATTCAGCAGCC
>NZ_LWGF01000115.1:0-1220 GCF_001635355.1 Oleiphilus sp. HI0125 | reverse complement strand
TTGATCCGCGCAAGTTTAACAAGAGTTCCAATGCGCCTTTTTCAGAGGTAATGGAAGCGAATTTTAACCGCAGAGCGGTTTTAAAAGGCGGTGTTGGGGGCATGGCTGCATTAGGCATGCTGTCTACATTTGGTTTGAGTGCTTGTAGCAGTAGCGATAGCCCTTCTGTCGGTGCTGATCAGAGTTCAGTGTCTTTGGGGTTTGAGTCTATTCCAGGTTCTCTCACTGATGCAGTGACCGTTGCTGCGGGTTATACCGCATCGGTACTAGCGCCTTGGGGCACGCCGCTTAACAATACTGCAAATGCTTGGCGTGATGACGGCANGAACACTGCTGAAGACCAAGCGAACTCAGTAGGTATGCACCACGATGGCATGCACTTCTTCCCATTAAACGACGAAGAAACAGATGGCTTGTTGTGTATCAACCACGAATATATCGACCAAAATGCACTTCACCCTGCTGGTGCAACACGTGACGCGATTACCGGTATGCGCACAGATGTTGAAGAAGTACGCAAAGAAATCAACGCACACGGTGTTTCTGTTATCCGTATTCGTTTAACTGGTGATACTTGGTCTGTTGTCGACAATGACTCATATAATCGTCGTTTTACGGGTGCGACAGAAATGCGCATCTCGGGGCCTGTTACTCAAGATCCTTCAGTGCTAGTGACGCCATATTCACAAGCGGGGGACCGTGTTCGTGGAACATTGAATAACTGTGGCAATGGCTATACTCCTTGGGGAACCTATCTCACATGTGAAGAAAACTGGCCTGGTTATTTTGTTAATACCGGTACGCGCAGCACAGCGGATGAACGTCTTGGTGTAGACGATGACGATACGCGCTACGGTTGGGATGATGTAAAAGGTGACGACTCTGAAGTCGCCGATGAGTTCACGCGTTTTGACGCGACGCCATCTGGCTCAGGTCCAACAACGGATTACCGTAACGAGCCAAATGGCCACGGTTATATTGTTGAAATCGACCCATACGACAACACAAGCATGGCGGTTAAACGCACTGCACTAGGTCGCATTCGTCATGAAGGCTGTGTCTTCGGTAAGTTAACCGTTGGACAACCCGTTGTATTCTATACAGGTCATGATGGGCGCTTTGAATATATGTATAAGTTCGTATCCACCGCACTTTGGGATGCAGCAGATGCATCGCCAAGCGATCGTTTAGCCACAGGTGCGAAGTACATGGATGAGGGC
>NZ_LWGF01000114.1:0-1099 GCF_001635355.1 Oleiphilus sp. HI0125 | reverse complement strand
TTATCGGCAGTAGTGCTCGCATTGGCAACACAGTAAGAAGTGAATATCTAGACTTTATATGCAACAAAGCGCAACACACAGAAATACAGCAAGCCTTACTTAACTACCTAGAACAAGACAAGAGCTGGGACAAACTTGTATTAAGCGACATGGATACTAAGTCTGGCTTATTTGCAGCGGCCACCTCACCCGAGTTATTTGACCACCAATGCTATGCTCGCAGCGTGTTAAAAGACTACGGCATTCGCATTCAAAAGACGGAAGCCATTAATAGTCTTGATCAATACGTACCATCTCTCAGTGCATCCATGCGAAGAGAGTCATTTCATCGTCGAACGCGCCTCGCTCGATCAGGCGAGATGAATATTAATCGCAGCATCAGTGACACGAACACTGCCTTTAAAACACTAAATGCCTTTCATGAAGCCCGCTGGGGCAAGCCCTGCTTTGACGACGACGCCTTGGCCTTCCATCAAACGTTAATCTATTCACCTAGTAAGCCTTTTATAGCCGATTTCGAGTCGATTAGTATTGGAGAGAAACCACAGACTGTTATTTATAATATCGACTATCAAAGCACTCGCTACAATTTGCAGTTAGGCTTTGGTGAAACGAGTGATAAAAAACTTTCACTCGGCTTTTTACAAATCGGCNACTCAATCGAAAGCTTCTTTGAACAAAACAAACTAAGCACTTACGACCTACTCGCTGGTAGTGGGAAAAATAGTTTTTATAAAGAGAAGTTTAATGGCCAAGCTTATCGCTTATTCTCGGTAGAAGTGATTAGAAGCAAGATAATTAAACTGCTTTATAAGCTTTATGATCAATATAAAAAACAAGAACGACCCTTCTGACTTAGATGAGAATACTAGCCATGCCAAAACTCATTCATAGAATACTGTCTCGCCTCTTCTATTGGGATTTAGATGCATACATTTGTTTTCGCGAAGACTTAACTAAACCTAGAGAGTTACACTCACTACCAAAATCGCTATCTGACGAAGGGTGGAAACTCTACGAAGTAGACCTAGGCCTCCCAAAAGATATGCAAAAATTATCAACATTATTTCTTGAGGCATTCCCTAGCTACCAAACACTA
>NZ_LWGF01000113.1:0-9487 GCF_001635355.1 Oleiphilus sp. HI0125 | reverse complement strand
TTTATATATCACCATGGTGCGTGTGGGAGAGAGTACCGGAAAGTTAGAAGAGTCGTTTCACAAATTGGCTGAGCACTTGGAGCGAGAGCGAGAAGCAAAAAGGCGTTTTAAGCAGGTAACACGTTATCCATTGTTTTTATTCTTAGCCATCATTGCTGCGCTTTTGTTTATCAACGTTTGGGTGATTCCTGAGTTTCAGGGGCTATTTTCAAAATTTGATTCTGACTTGCCGTTTGCAACCCAAGTATTAGTCAGTTCCGCAGAGTTTTTCCATGATTATGCATGGCTTCTTGTATTGTTTGCTCTGATTTCAGGTGCTGTATTTTGGCAGTGGGTGAATACGACAGAAGGGGCGCTTCGATGGAGTCGCTTTGTGCTGAAAGTGCCAGTGCTCGGCACCTTGCTCCGTTACATCGCGTTGTCTCGTTTTGTGCATAGTTTTGCCATGGTTGTGCGCGCAGGTATGCCGATCACAGAAGGGTTGAGTATCTCAGGTTACGCAAGCGGGAACCCATGGATCGCCAAGCGTATATCGCGTATGAGAACAGCGATAGAGCGAGGTGAGTCTCTTTATCCGGCTGCTTTAATTAGTGGTGTTTTTACTAGTTTGGTGTTGCAGATGCTTGCCGTGGGTGAAGAGTCCGGAAATCTGGATGTTTTGTTAGAAGAAGTGGCTCAATTTTACGATGAAGAGGTCGATTATAGTCTAAAGACATTAACGGATGTCATTGAGCCGATTTTAATTATTGCGATGGGCTTGGTCGTTTTGATGTTAGCGCTAGGGGTGGCGTTACCTATTTGGGACCTTGGTCAGGCAGCAATGGGCGGCAACGTAAGTTAAAAATTATAACAACGATAATACTCAAGTAATGAAACGCTAAAGTCGAACTATTCAAAATAACGACTACGCTAACGCGCATTGAGTAAGTTTCTAATCATATAAAATAAAGGCAACAAGCCAATGAAAAAAACGATTGGACAACTAGGGACGGATGTAAATCAGAAAGGGTATCGAAAATCAGGCCGATCTTGGGTGCTGGTGTCGAGTGTAGTGATCGCAAGTTTGCTGGCAGTAAATGCTGTCGCGAAATACGCGGATTTTCATGAAGTCGCTCGCGATTACCACCATGCTATGCAAGATGATGCGAATCAACGCATGCAAGTGTTGAGCTTGGTCACATCGGAACGAGAAAAATAAGGTCGGCGCTAGTCAATAAGCCTAGTCCGTCTATATTTAATAATAACAAATTAACGAATATCGAATTATGCAGAAGTACAGTCTAATGCGTGCACGTCAGTCGCGCGGTTTTACCCTTATTGAATTAGTGATGGTTATTGTCATCTTAGGTATTTTGTCTGCCTTTGCAATTCCACGATTTGCAGATCTTGGAAAAGAAGCGCGTGAGGCTTCGCTTGCCGGTGTCGCAGGTGCCATCAAATCTGCAGCAGCAATTGCTCATGCGGAGCAATTAGTGAAAGGTGCAAGCTTAGGCGAAGCCGTCACATTGGATGGTGCTCGTATTACCATGGTGAACGGATATCCGACGGCTAATATAGCCGGCATTGCTATTGCTGCGGGTGTTGAACAAAACAAAGACTTTATTGTTCAAAGCGAGGGTGCTCGAGGTGGTGATGTCTTGCGTCTAGAGCTTCAAAAAGATTGTTATGTTGATTACACAGCGGCGAAAGCTGATCTTGATAACACTGCTCCAATTCGCGTTAGTTATGGCGTGAATGTTGTCGCCACTGGTTGTGGCTAGTTTTAAAGCGAATCGTGCGCGGCAACGAGGATTTACCTTAGTAGAACTTATTGCCGTCATTCTTATTCTATCGAGCCTTGTCTGGCTCTCTGTTCGCTCTTTTTCTCCAAGTTTATTTCATACCTACTCGTATACTCAGGTCTTGAATCAATATATTGCTAGGGCGCAATCCTTGGCACTTGCTAACCAAGATAAGGCAGGCGTTTATGTTGAGCTCAATGCCTTAGAAGAAAAGCCAGTGATATTGCTTCTGATATCTGATCGGCATGTATCTCGCTTTGAGTCAAAAGAGCGTTTTTCCGTTCGTTCCTTAGAAGGAGAGTTATCTTCTAAACCTCTTCGTTTAGCTTGGCGTAAAGACGGTCAGCTTGATGCTGCGCGTCCTCAGCCTTTGAAGCTATCTGTTGATAAAGAGAGTAAGCTGATTTGTATCATGCTTAATGGTGAAGTTATCGAAGATCAGACGATCGCTGCGTCTGAATGTGGTGGGCTATGAAAACGTTTAACACAATAAGTGGGTTTACCTTAGTAGAAGTCTTAATTGCCTTGCTCGTTTTGACTGTCAGTGTCTCTAGCCTTTTTTATGCTTATCGCCTTGCTTTATCGGGTGTCGGTAAAAGCATTGAAGCACAGCAGTCCATCATGCTGTCGAATAGCTATCATTCTGATCTCAATCACCAATCACCTAGCCAGTTAAAGAAAAACCTCGAAGAAAAGTGCAAAGCGCTTACGGCACGAAATGAAAGTGTGAGTATCGTGCATCAACCTCCTATGTTGGCAGGTTCGCTTTATCTTGGTTTGAACAACATTTATGAATCATATTCCGTCGAGATCACTTTTCCTTGCACGGGTTTAACGGACTCTCGTTTATTAGCAAACTTGACCATTATGCCGCCATCTGGCCAAAAATATGAATTTGATATGGCTATGAGTAAGTTGTTAAGTGAACCGGTGAGTAAGTCCAATGCTCTCTAAACAGAAAGGTGTCACGTTGATCGAGCTAGTGCTAGCGATCGTTGTTGGTGCGGCGGTGATTGCAATGCTGATCCCTGTGTTGAAATTTATGTTTAGTGTGCCAGAAAAGGCCCAAGCAGCTGATAGAGCCTCGCATAAAGCATTCATAGTGAGTGAAAATATCGTTCGAGCACTTCGTAACGCTAGTGAGGTGCAGATAGAGTCAGAGCAATGCCTAACAGGAGAGAGCAAGGCGCAATCATTCTCTTTTTGTTTTGAGGGTGGAGAGCTAATCCGGACAGACGCTTTTGGAAACAAGAATGTCTTAATGCGAAGTATCTCTGGTCGCTTTGATAAGGTTGCGAACGCAAGCGCGATTAACCTTGCTTTTGTCATTTCTGAATCACAAGCACGCTATTCGTTCTCTCAAGCTCACTTCATGCAAAACAATGATACTTTGGGGCGAGATTAAATATGTATGCACGTGCGGAGCAAGGCTTTATGTTATTGAGTGCAGTGTTTGTTCTGTTGCTTTGTGCTGTATTATCGCTGACACTCGTGGAACGGACTATTAATGTGAGTGAGCGAAGCGCTACCAACATGCTTTCTGCGCAAGCATATTTTTATGCCGATTCCGTACTCGTCGAAGCAGATGATTCGGGGGCTTGTGATGTAAATAGCTCTCATGTCTTGGCAAAACATGATGCACTGTCTTGTCAGGTAAGAGTTGAGTGTAATGAATCTGAAATGAGGTCTGCCGTGGCGGTATGTAAAACGCGCGACGGCATCCCTATTGTTCGAAAGGCAATGAAATAAGGTCTATTTAGGCTTCTTCGACAACGTCTTCAGAAGACTCCATGCCTAGTTCTTTGATTTTTCTTGTTAAGGTATTTCTGCCCCAGCCCAATAGTAACGATGCGTCGCGACGACGACCGCTCGTGTGGCTTAATGCCGTCTCAATCATGATTCGCTCGAACTCAGGAACAGCTGTATCAAGAATGGCGTCTTTGCCTTTTTTAAGTTCTTGGTCAGCCCATTGACGAAGCCCTTCTTGCCACGTGACGCCAGTTGCTTGAATCTCTTTGCTTTCAAGCAACTCAGGAGGGAGGTCTGATACATGAAGCTCCCTACCGCTCGCCATTACCGTAAGCCAGCGACAGGTGTTTTCGAGTTGTCGAACATTACCTGGCCATGGCATTGCGCTCAGATATTCCTCGGTTTCGGGTCTTAGTATTTTAGGTTCTACCGCGAGCTCGTCTGCAGCACGCTTTAAGAAAAAGTGCGTGAGTTTCGGTATGTCTTCTCGACGATCGCTTAAGCGAGGTAAGTGCACACGAATGACATTCAAGCGATGAAATAAATCTTCTCTGAACGAGCCATCTGATACGAGGCCTTCTAGATTTTGGTGTGTCGCAGCAATAATTCGGACATCTACTTTGACCGGTGTGTGTCCACCAACGCGGTAAAATTCGCCGTCAGCAAGCACGCGTAACAGCCGTGTTTGCGTATCTGCAGGCATGTCACCAATTTCATCTAAGAACAGTGTGCCGCCGTTCGCTTGTTCAAACCGTCCAGTTCGCTGGCCGCCTGCTCCTGTAAATGCGCCTTTTTCGTGACCGAATAGTTCAGATTCAATCAAATCTTTCGGTATAGCGGCCATATTAAGTGCAATAAATGGCTCTTTCGCTCGAGGACTATGTTGGTGCAAAGCTTTAGCGACGAGCTCCTTACCTGTTCCCGATTCCCCGTTAATGAGAACCGTAATATTTGAATGAGAAAGACGGCCGATAGCACGGAAAACTTCCTGCATTGCTGGTGCTTCACCAATAATGACAGTGCTTTCTTCAATGTTATTAACTTGTGTGTCGCCATTTTTTGCACGTAGCTCTTGCGAGTGAGCAATTGCGCGCTTCGCAAGTGCGACGGCATCTTCGAGATCAAAGGGCTTTGGCAGGTAGTCAAAAGCACCTTTTTGGTAGGATGTGACGGCACTGTCTAGGTCTGAATGAGCCGTCATTATGATCACAGGGATATCAGGATCATGTTGATGGATGCCAGTGAGTAACTCTAGGCCATCAATGCCCGGCATACGGATATCGCTAATCACGGCGTCAGGCGTTTCTCTCGTTAAGCTATCCAGAACGCCATCCGCGCTTTCGAATGAACGAATAGTGTAGTTTTCCTTTGCTAGGGCTTTTTCTAGTACCCATCGAATTGATCTATCGTCGTCAATTATCCATACGAGTGGTTGGGAACTCATGTTACATCTCCAAAGGAAGGTAAACGATAAAGTCAGTACGGCCAGGTTGGCTCTCGCACTCAACTAAACCATTATGTTTGGTAAAAATACTTTGTGTGATTGACAGTCCAAGGCCCGTGCCTTCAGCGCGACCGCTAATCATTGGGTAGAAAATGTTCTGAATGAAGTTTTTATCAATGCCGGGACCATTATCGATAAGCTCGATACGAGCAACGATTCGATGGCGTGTTTGACCAATCGTAAATTGTCTTAGCGCGCGCGTACGAATAGTGATACTCGCGTCTTCACCAGATTGCGCTTGCGGCTCTAATGCTTGCAGCGCATTTTTTGCGATATTTAGGAAGCCTTGAATGAGTTGGCTTTTATCTCCTTGTATCTCAGGAATACTTGGGTCGTAGTCTTTGACGATGCGAATTGCATTACCTGACTCGGCTCGAATGAGCGCACATACGCGCTCCAAGATTTCGTGCACGTTAAGAGGGCTCAGATTGAGCGCTTTGTGGGTGCCTAACATGCGGTCCACAAGATCACGTAAACGATCCGTTTCTTCTATGATTACCTGCGTATACTCGCTTTGCTCATCGCTTAGTTCCGATGACAGGAGCTGTGCCGCACCACGAATTCCTCCAAGAGGATTCTTGATTTCATGTGCAAGGCCTCTAATGAGGATTTTCGCTGTTTCTTGATTTTCTTGTAGCTGTTCTTCCCGGCTGATTCTAAGTAATCGATCTTTTGCTTGTATCTCAACAAGTAAACAAGGCGCATTATTAGCGATCAGACTAGAAACAGTGCAGTCAACGAGAATGTGTTCGCCATTTAATAAGGTCATCTTACATTCGCGTTGAGTGTAAGAGTGCCCCGTTTTAAGGATCTCTTTCATCTCGTCGATGAGATTACTTTCAATGTCACTAAATAGTTCAGGAAATTTCGCGGCTTCCAAGCGTTTTTGGCTTACTTGGGTCAACATTTCAGCAGCAGGGTTGTAATCAAGCACCGTCAAGTCTTCCGCTAAAACGAGAACGGATGTCGATAGGTTGTCTAGGATCACTGATTGCTGAATGTTTTGGTTTTTCATTCGTCTTTTCTGGCTTTATATGATGGTTTCGCACCGTTTAAGACAACTAGCAATAATTAAACCATTTGCGGTGCATTCATTTTGATAAGAGCTAAGTTATTGAATTTACCAAGATTGTTATTCTGTTAATTGCTCGATAACAATCCTTCGCACTTGAGGAGAGCACAATGAAGATTTTACATGCACCATGGTGGTGCATCAAGAGTTTAGTTTAGCTTTGAAGGGCGGTGCATTGTGAAAGATATGGAGGAGGATTTGATGATTTTACCGCTAGCATCGCTAATCTGAACGCTAAGTTGGTGCGTTCCGCGAAATACGTTATCAACAATCAACGATGTGGTGCGTTGTTCGCCTACGAGTTGGTTATCGATGAAGATTTTATATATGTGGCTCGGTCTTAATTCTGGGAATGAGGTAAAAGAAATGTTTACTGTGCCAGAGCCGCTGTGGAATGCACTGTCATTGCTAGGGCTTAGTATCTTTAAGGATTGATAGAGTTCTTTTGTTGTTGTGTCAGCTTGTTGAGTGTTCGTTGAGCTAGGAGGTAGTTTAAGTGCGGGTACTGTAGCGACATCTTGCACTTCTATTGTTTCAGAGCGTTCGCTTGGTTCGTCTGAGAAAGAGATGCTGCCATCAGGGTTAATGGTTTTGTAGACCTTGGTAGCGCCACTTAGGCCAATTGTTAAAGCCAAAAGGAAGAGGGAAGAAATGATTGATTTTGTCATGGCTTCGGGCAGCTCCGTTGCGTATTAGGCTGCTTCTAGTATGAACCTCAGATATAAAAAAGCCCAGCATTTGCTGGGCTTTTCTTTAAAACAAAGTCTTAAACTGAGTAGTACATGTCGAACTCAACTGGGTGAGTTGTCATGTTCAATGTCTCAACTTCTTCACGCTTAAGTTCAAGGTAGCCTTGAATCATATCTTCAGTGAACACGCCGCCTTTTGTAAGGAATTCGTGATCAGCTTCAAGAGCGTCAAGTGCAACGTCAAACGTTTCAGCAACAGTTGGGATCTCAGCCGCTTCTTCAGCTGGAAGATCGTACAAGTCTTTATCTGCTGGATCGCCAGGGTGGATCTTGTTCTGGATACCGTCAAGACCAGCCATCATCAATGCAGAGAACGCCAAGTATGGGTTTGCAGATGGGTCAGGGAAACGAGCTTCCATACGACGCGCTTTTGGCGAGTTAACGAATGGAATACGGATAGAAGCTGAACGGTTACGTGCAGAGTATGCAAGCATAACTGGAGCTTCGAAACCTGGAACCAAACGCTTATAAGAGTTTGTAGAAGCGTTAGTGAATGCGTTGATCGCGCGAGCATGCTTGATGATACCGCCGATGTAGTACAAACACTCGTCTGAAAGACCTGCGTAGCCGTCACCAGCGAAGATGTTGTTGCCATCTTTTGCTAGAGACATGTGTACGTGCATACCAGAACCGTTGTCACCTACAAGAGGCTTAGGCATGAATGTCGCAGTCTTGCCGTAAGCGTGTGCAACGTTGTGTACACAGTACTTAAGAATTTGAACTTCGTCGGCTTTGTTTACAAGTGTGTTCGCACCAACGCCGATTTCACACTGACCAGCAGTACCTACTTCGTGGTGGTGTACTTCGATCACTAGTCCCATTGCTTCCATTGCAGCACACATTGCGCCACGAAGATCGTGCAAAGAGTCAACTGGTGGTACTGGGAAGTAACCGCCTTTAACGCCAGGACGGTGACCAGTGTTGCCGCCTTCGATGCTTGCGTCGCTAGACCATGCAGCTTCTTCAGAGTTGATTTGGTACATCGCACCGCTGATGTCAGCTTTCCACTTAACATCGTCAAATACGAAGAACTCTGGCTCTGGACCAAACAATGCGCTGTCTGCGATGCCAGTAGACTTCAAGTATTCTTCTGCGCGCTTAGCAACAGAGCGTGGGTCACGCTCGTAGCCTTGCATAGTTGCAGGCTCAACGATGTCACAACGCAAGATAAGAGTGGTTTCTTCAGTGAAAGGATCAAGAACTGAAGTAGAGTCGTCAGGCATAAGGATCATGTCTGATTCGTTGATGCCTTTCCAGCCAGCGATAGATGAACCGTCAAACATTTTGCCTTCTTCGAAGAAGTCTTCGTCAACTTCAGATGAAGGGATGCTTACGTGCTGCTCTTTACCACGTGTGTCTGTGAAGCGAAGGTCTACCCACGTTACTTCATTTTCTTGGATCAGGCCCAGAGTTTTCTCTGACATTATATTTACTCCATTTAACGGATGTTTTCGAACACCAAAGAGGTCGTTCTTGTATTTCGGTCTGCGACGATTGTTATCACCTTTGCAGATGTTTGTTGTCGCAAACTGTTGTTTTATTGACGCAATAAGCGTTCTTTGGGGCTTATTTCGTACTCGCGCCTATAAAATTGGCAGCAGCGTAACACGCTAGGCAACCTATTTATAGGGTTTCACGGGGTGTGCCCGCTTTTGGTTCACTAGATATGCAAGCATCTTGCCAAAAGTTAAGAAGCTCTATTTTTTGAGTATAAACAACGAATTAGGAATTTCTTGGAATTTTACAAAGGTTTTTATTGCGCCTTAATGGTGCGCATGGCTTCTTGCAGGGTCAATTTGGTGCATTCGTTGTTTTGGGTAGGATTGCAAATAAATGTACATTTGATGTCCATCTTCATTTGCTTGCTGTATACTCCGCGTCCGATTTTTTAACCCTCAAATTTTTGGGAATTGCTGTTGTGATTGAGAACCTTAGAAATATCGCCATTATCGCGCACGTTGACCATGGTAAGACTACCCTGGTTGATGGCTTGTTAGGTCAGTCCGGTACCTTAGATCGTAAAGATGAAGGTGCTGAGCGAATTATGGACTCGAACGATCAAGAGAAGGAGCGTGGCATTACCATTCTTGCTAAGAACACAGCAATTACATGGAATGATTACCGTATTAATATTGTGGACACTCCTGGGCACGCCGACTTCGGTGGTGAGGTAGAGCGTGTTCTTTCTATGGTTGATTCTGTACTACTTCTTGTTGATGCAGTAGACGGACCGATGCCACAGACGCGTTTTGTAACGTCAAAGGCGTTTGAGAAAGGTTTGAACCCGATTGTTGTTATCAACAAGATTGACCGTCCGGGTGCGCGTCCTGATTGGGTAATGGATCAGGTGTTCGACTTGTTTGATCGACTCGGTGCAACCGATGAGCAGTTAGACTTCCCTGTGATTTATGCGTCTGCATTGAATGGTATTGCGGGAGATGATCCGGAAGAAATGGCAGAAGACATGACGCCATTGTTTCAAATGATCGTTGATCAAGTTCCAGCGCCAAAAGTTGACCCTGAGGGTTCTTTCCAAATGCAAATCTCTGCATTGGATTATGATTCATATGTAGGTGTTATTGGTATTGGACGCATCACGCGCGGAACGCTGTCGCCTAATCAGCAAGTTATT
>NZ_LWGF01000112.1:0-51987 GCF_001635355.1 Oleiphilus sp. HI0125 | reverse complement strand
CTGAAACAGCTTGATCCCGATACGCACAACGGAGCCATGTTCTTAGGATTAAATGGCGTTGTGGTGAAAAGCCACGGCAACGCAAAGGTAGAAGCGTTTGTGCATGCAATTGAGCTTGCGGATCGCGAAGCACGCTCTAATCTACCTGAAAAAATTAACAAAGCACTAGAGTTCATCGCGTTCGACTAACTTGCGGTGATATAAGGAGGTTTTATGTCGTTGGTATTTATGTTCCCCGGTCAAGGATCGCAAAGTGTGGGCATGATGGCTGATTTGTTAGCATCATCAGAGAAGGCAAATCAGGTGTTTGCTGAAGCTTCTGACGCGATTGGTATCGATTTAAGAAAATTGGCGCTAGAAGGTCCTGAAGAGAGAATTAATCAAACAGAGATTACGCAGCCATTGATTCTCACCGCTAGTATCGCAGTATGGGAAGAGTGGTGTGCTCAAACAACGATTCGACCGGACTTTATGTGTGGCCATAGCCTCGGTGAGTACACCGCGCTTGTTGCCTCTGGCGCTATTTCATTGTCTGATGCCGTTAAACTTGTTCATTTGCGTGGCCAGCTTATGCAGCAGGCAGTTCCTCTGGGCCAAGGTGCGATGGCAGCTTTGCTTGGTTTGGATGATGAGACTGTTATTAAAGTATGTGAAGAGGCATCTAGTGTAGGTGTTGTATCAGCAGCTAATTTTAACTCGCCGGGTCAGGTAGTGATCGCGGGTGCGAATGATGCGCTTGAAAAAGCGATTGAGTTGGCTAGAGAAGCAGGTGCGCGCCGCGCAGCAATGCTGACTGTGAGCGTGCCTTGTCATTGCGCTTTACTTGAGCCTGCGGGTGAAAAACTTGCAGAAGCCATCAATGCAATTTCGCTTGGCGAGCCGCAGGTTCCGATTGTTCAAAATTATACTGCGACCGTAGCAGACTCTATTGAAGACTTGAAAGCGAATCTATTGCCTCACTTGTCTAAAGCTGTGCAGTGGACTAAATCAGTATGTTACTTGGCTGATCAGGGTGCAACTCAGTTTGTTGAATGTGGGCCAGGCAAAGTCCTTGCAGGTTTGACGCGTCGCGTCGACAAGTCACTAGAAAATTTCGCAATTTCAGATGGGCAGGGCATCACCTCAACGATTGCATCGCTCAGTGAGGAAGCGTAAATGAGTTTAAAGAAATTAAATGAGCGAAAGGTAGCTTTAGTGACTGGTGCCAGTCGCGGCATTGGTCAGGCGATCGCCAAGGCTTTAGCTTCTGATGAGAATATAACTGTTATTGGAACGGCTACCTCTGAAGCGGGAGCGTCTTCTATCTCTCATTACTTTGCCAAGTGGGGCTTGGATGGCGATGGGGTTGTCATGGATGTGAGCGACCCTGACTCGGTGAGTGATGGCATTGCAATGGTAACTTCAGCTTATGGAGCTCCCTCTATCCTGGTAAACAATGCCGGCATTACCAAAGACGGCCTCATGCTTCGTATGAAAGAAGATGACTGGCAGTCAGTGATTCAAACAAATTTGAGCTCTGTGTACCGCACATCGAAAGCAGTATTGAAGGGAATGACGAAGGCTCGCTGGGGGCGCATCATTAACGTGAGCTCTGTTGTTGCACAAATGGGTAACCCGGGGCAAGCAAATTACTGTGCTTCTAAAGCTGGAATTGAAGGGTTTACACGTTCGCTCGCGTCTGAAATCGGTAGTCGTGGAATCACGGTAAATTCAGTTGCTCCAGGTTATATTCAGACCGACATGACCGACGATTTGAGTGAAGAAAACAAGGACTTAATGTTGTCGAAAATTCCTATGAATCGTCTTGGTAGTCCTGCTGAAGTTGCTTCAGCAGTAGCTTTTTTAGCTTCACCGAATGCATCGTATATCACAGGCCAAACCTTGCATGTGAATGGCGGAATGTATATGTCTTAAAGGCCTGATTGGAACTTGTTTCAGGGCATTGATTCAACTAGACTAGCACGCAACATTACCTGACACGTACAACTAGGGCGTAAGCAGGGAGCGTGCAGACCAGCATCAATCAAAACATAAAGCTGGTTAGCACTCCGATATAATGAAGAGAGGAAACTATGAGCACTGTAGAAGAGCGTGTAAAAAAGATTGTTTGTGAACAACTAGGTGTTAAAGAGTCTGAAGTACAAAATACTTCGTCTTTTGTTGATGACCTTGGTGCAGACTCTCTTGATACCGTAGAGTTAGTAATGGCGCTTGAAGAAGAGTTCGAAACTGAAATTCCTGATGAGGAAGCAGAAAAGCTTTCTACAGTTCAAGAAGCAATCGACTACATTATTGCTAATCAATAAGACTCGATTTGCTCTAGCAAACCGTCCATGGCGATAATGCTTTGGGCGGTTTTTTGGTTATTAAGTAAGTGTTTTTGTTATAGCTGCTGTTGGTCTTAATACTGAGCTATAAAATCATAGGATGGAGATACCCATGTCAAAACGTCGCGTTGCTGTCACAGGTTTAGGTGCGTTAACCCCGCTCGGGAATACGGTTGCCGAAACTTGGGACAAACTAATAGCGGGAGAAAGTGGCATCGGTTTGATTGAGCGCTTTGACACGACAGATTTACCTGTAAAAATCGGTGGTGAAATCAAAGATTTCGATTTGTCAGAATACATTGATCGAAAAGAAGCGCGACGTATGGACGCGTTTATGCACTATGGCATGGTTGCTTGTATGCAGGCTGTGCAGGATGCAGAGCTCGAGTCCTTATCTGAAGAACAACTAAAACGGACAGGCGTTGCGGTAGGGTCTGGCATTGGCGGTATCGAAACGATCGAATGTACACGAGATACCTTCCATAAGTCTGGCTCTCGACGCGTATCACCATTCTTTGTGCCTAGTGCAATCATCAATATGATCTCTGGCAACGTCGCCATTAAGTATGGTTTTAAAGGTCCTAACATTGCGGTTGTGACGGCTTGTACGACAGGTACGCACAATATTGGTTACGCTGCGCGAACCATCGCTTATGGCGATGCAGACGTGATGTTAGCAGGCGGAGCGGAGATGGCTACAACGCCAGTTGCAATCTCGGGCTTCGCTAATGCAAAAGCGCTTTCATCGCGTAACGACGAACCAACAAAAGCATCACGACCTTGGGATAAAGGACGAGATGGCTTTGTGTTATCAGATGGTGCGGCTTGTGTTGTGCTTGAAGAATATGAACACGCGAAAGCACGTGGTGCGAAGATTTATGCTGAAGTGATTGGCTTCGGTATGAGCGATGACGCATTTCATATGACAGCGCCTTCTGAAGATGGCGAAGGTGCATTGACCTCAATGCAAAATGCCTTGAATGATGCAGGCATACCAGCCAGTGAACTTGATTACATCAATGCGCATGGTACTTCGACTCCCCTGGGTGATTTAGCGGAAGCGCAGGCAATTCAGAAATTAGTCGGCGATACCAATGAGAAGCTCTTAGTAAGCTCTACAAAGTCATCGACTGGCCATCTACTCGGTGCAGCTGGTGCGATTGAAGCGATCTTCAGTGTGCTTGCGATTCGTGACAATATTGCACCACCAACTATTAACGTTGAAGATAAAGAAGAAGCTGTCACGTTAGATATTGTGCCTAATCAAGCCCGTGAAGCAGAAATTAATACTGTGTTGAGTAACTCATTTGGTTTTGGTGGCACGAACGGCACCTTGATCTTTAAAGCTGTATAAGCGTTTATCTTTAGAAAACAACAATAAATTCAGAGGTTCTCAATGGGGGCGCTCCTGTATTCCTCGCTTGAGGAAGAATCTACATCTCCGCTTAGTTTGAGTAACCGGGGTCTCGCGTATGGCGATGGTATCTTCGAAACCATTCGTGTTGTTCAAGCTAAAGTGCCCTTACTAGATTACCATCGCGCCCGATTTCTCCGTGGTGTTGAGGTACTCTCTCTTGGTTCTAGTCTGGAGCTACTAGAAACTTTTGATGATCAGCTAGAGAACGCCGTTCGTCAGCTACAATTGCACGGTCATGAGAACGGTCTGGTTAAACTCATCGCTACACGCAAAGAAGGTGGGCGTGGCTATGCGCCTATAGAGCCGAGTTCCGTTGATCTATTTATCCAAGTATTTGAATTACCTCACTACCAAGAATCTTATTATTCATCGGGGATTGAGCTTGCCTTGTGTTCGCATCGCTTGAGTGAGCAACCTATGTTGGCAGGTATCAAGCATCTGAATCGACTCGATCAGGTCATGGGGGCTCGCGAGTTAAACGGCGCGCCGGAAGGTGTCATGCTTGATCAAAAGAATCACGTTATTGAAGGCACCAAATCAAACTTAATCGCTTTGATTGATGGAACGTTTTACACGCCAGAACTGAGTGTTTGTGGAATTCGCGGTACCTTATTAAGTGCTTTGCTAGCAGGCGAGCTTGAGGAGTTCGATGGCTCGTTCGCGATACAGGAGCGACAAATGACATTGGATGATCTGCATCAGGCAGATGCCTTACTCATGATCAACAGTGTATTTGGTGTATGGCCTGTTAGTCAGTTTCAGCAATCAAAGTATGCGCCTTCTACACAAGTAAATAAGATGATGTCAGCAGTAAAACAGCGCTTTGGTTTTGATTATGAAGTGGCTTAAATTTTTTCTCGGCTCAGTTGTTCTGTTCGCATTTCTTGGTGCTCTAGCTGTCCTTTCTTATCTGCGTTATCTCGAAAAGCCCTTACTAATCACAGAGCCTTTTGTATACGAACTTAAAAAAGGAAGCTCGTCCAACCGAGTGATTAATGATTTCCATAAATTGGGAATTATTGAATATGAAGAAGTGGCCAAGATATACGTTCGCCATAAAAATCTTAGTCCGAAACTCAAAGCCGGCGAGTTTGAAATTCAACGCAATATGACGCTGGTTGAGCTGTTTGCCTTGCTTACATCAAATCAGCATGTCAGCTATAAAGTCGCTTTAATTGAAGGATCTACATTCAAAGAAGCGCGTGCAGAGCTTGAATCAGATTCTCGCTTGCAACATGTGCTGGTAGGTTTGAGTGACAAAGAGGTACTGCAAAAACTCACAGGAAATAAATCAAGCGATCTTCCGCAAAAAGGCGATTTTGTTTTCACGCATCCCGAAGGGGCGATTTATCCGGATACTTACTTTTTCCACAAAGGTGAAAGCGATCTTTCCATTTTAAAGCGCGCGCATCAGCGCTTACTCAAAGTGCTAGACGAAGAATGGTCGAAGCGACAATCTAAACTGCCATTAGCAACGCCATATGAAGCTTTGATTCTCGCTTCAATAGTTGAAAAAGAAACCGGTAAGCCTAGCGAGCGTGAAGAAATTGCTGGTGTGTTCGTACGTCGGTTGAATAAAAAAATGAGACTGCAAACAGACCCTACGGTGATCTATGGTCTGGGGGATCGTTACAAGGGCAATATTACCCGCAAACATCTAAAAGAGCTGACACCTTACAATACTTATCGGATTAATGATTTGCCTCCGACGCCTATTGCCTTAGCTGGTCGCGAAGCGATTCACGCTGCGTTAAATCCAAAGGCTGGAAAGACTTTGTATTTTGTTGCCAAGGGGGACGGTTCGCACGTGTTTTCCGAAACGCTTGCACAGCATAATAAAGCGGTACGAGAATACCAATTACGTCGACGAAGCGATTATAAGTCGATTTACAATTAGCTATGAGTAATAGGGGCAGTCATAAGCAGATTGGTCCCGACGAGAGAAAACGAGAATGCGTGGAAAGTTTATTACCGTCGAAGGCGGTGAGGGTGTTGGCAAATCCAGCAATATTGAATTTATAGCGAATACATTGCGAGAAAAGGGTATCGATTGCATTGTTACCAGAGAACCAGGTGGAACGCCGCTAGCAGAAGAAATTCGTGAAGTCCTGATTGCACGCCGTGACGAGAAAGTTTGCCCAGATACCGAATTATTGTTGATGTTTGCTGCGCGTGCGCAACATCTTAACGAGAAGATCCTTCCTGCATTAGACGCGGGTACATGGGTTGTGTGTGATCGCTTCACCGATGCAACCTATGCCTACCAAAGTGGTGGGCGTGAATTACCGAGTGAAAAAGTCGCCAACCTCGAAAACTTTGTGCAAGGTGATCTGCGTCCAGATGTCACGCTATTGCTTGATGCGCCGATTGAAGTTGGTATGGCACGGGCAAGCAAACGTGCCGCGCTAGATCGTTTTGAAGAGGAAGAAATCGACTTCTTTAATCGTGTGCGTAATAACTATCTTGAACGTGCGAGCGAAGATCCTGAACGATTCGTTATTCTTGATGCAAGCCAAACACTTGAAGAAGTACAATCTGATTTGGCACTTAAATTGAGTGAGTTGATGGAATGAATTTTGGCAGTGATAACCAAAGTGGAGCCTCAGAGCAGGTATTAAATGCCATTATTGCTGCAAATGCTGGTTCCAGCTCAAGCTATGGC
This sequence comes from Oleiphilus sp. HI0125, assembly GCF_001635355.1. NCBI lineage: Bacteria > Pseudomonadati > Pseudomonadota > Gammaproteobacteria > Oceanospirillales > Oleiphilaceae > Oleiphilus > Oleiphilus sp. HI0125. Next base: position 45,581 of record NZ_LWGF01000112.1, on the reverse strand, counting down.
ACAGATGAGTGGACACACAAAGCCGAGCTGCTATTAGCCGAGATCTTTGAAACCGATCTTAAAGCCTACTTTGTTACCTCTGGAACGGCCGCCAACTGCCTTGCGCTATCCTGCCTCGTTCAGCCGTGGGATCAAATTGTCTGTCATGATCACGCACATATCTTGAATGATGAACTCACCGCCCCTGAAATGTATACCGGTGGCGCGCGTTTAACAGGTCTTGATATTGATCGTCCAAAACTAAGTCAGCAGGCATTGTTTGAGTACTTAACAACGTTTGAAGGGCATGAGCCTCATACTCCACAACCTCGCGCATTAAGTATCACGCAACTCAGCGAGAGCGGATGTGCCTACAGTTTGGAAGAAATTCAAGCGCTCACATCACTCGCTAAAAAGCATGATATGAATGTACACATGGATGGCGCTCGTTTTGCCAACGCGCTTATCTCATTGAACTGCTCGCCTGCTGACATGACTTGGAAAGCCGGCGTCGATGTTTTGTGTTTGGGAGCAAGTAAAAACGGCGCGTTAGCGGCCGAAGCGGTTATCTTCTTCAATAAAGAACTTGCTAAAGACTTTGAATATCGACGGAAGCGAGCAGGGCACTTGCTTTCTAAAGGACGATTATTGGGGGCACAGTTTTGCGGCTGGCTTGAACAAAATCATTGGCTCGATTTAGCGATACAGAGCAATGCGCAAGCGCACAAACTTGCTCAATCTATCCAGAGCAGTTGCTACTCTGAACTTGCTTGGCCAGAGCAGAAAGCAAACTTCGGGAACGAAGTTTTTGCGTTTATCGACAACGCTAAAATCAAGGAATTGCGAAACGCTGGCGCTGTGTTTTATGAATGGCCTAAGCGGTTTTTGCCAACTAAAGATCGTTCTGATGCAACGCTTGTGCGTCTTGTTGTCTCGTTTAATACCTCTGATAGTGAGCTCACTCAATTTGAGAATGTTCTTCATTCCTCTAAATAGAGAAAAAACCACAGCGGGTTCATAAGGTTTGAACCGGCGCTAGGTCTCTGACGTATCACTAACCTCACTATTACTATGTAAAGGGGTTGAAGCTTTGAGTCAGACACAACAAAATCAAACACCATCAAAGTCGCAAAATAATCAAAGCGTTAACGAAGCGAAGCGTTTGCCTTGCAGAGGTTGCACACCTTCTTGCTCAAATTATTCTAAATGCGATGGTAGACCATGGCGCATGGAACCAAGCGTTTAAATCTTGATAACTCGTCTTTCTTGAGAGAGCAGTCATTGTGTCAGGAAGCATCTTGAGCGAGTTGGCGTTACAATATGCTTTTGCATACAACGTTGCTTGCTTGAGAGCTAATTTTGAACTCACTCGAAGTCCTGTCTGAATGGGATAGTCTTCCCTCCAAATCTTTTACTAGAGAAAGCCATGTCGATGAGTTGGCGATTAGCTGTGACTGCTCAGGCTTGTTTAATCTTCTGTTGTCTCATCTTTCTATTACGCTTCCGTATCGACTTTCACGGCCCAAAGCAGTGCATTACTTTAATCTTCTGCAAGAGATTGGTTCAAACAAAATAAGTACGCTAAAGTCTGGACATTTGCTCGCATGGCGAAAAGATGTGTTGCCAAGTTCTGGAGATACTGGCCATGTGTTGATGCTGGAGAGCGAGCCAGTCCTATTGAGAGATAAGGTTTATTCAGTAAGTGTGTATGACGCGACTAAACGTTGTGATGGCGTATCGAAGCGAAGCATTGAACTGCACACGAATGAGCAAGGCGTGTTAATCGGAGCGAAGCTTCATCAAGATGAAAGCAAGGTAAAACGTATGCCTATCTATCACGCCAAGATCGAAGGCAGTCGTTACTGTTTTGGTTGCGCTTTGCCGCATAAGATGTGTATGTGTGGACACGTCGAAGCTAGCAAAGATCAAACCTCTGTCGTTATTTTTAGGCACCCAGAAGAGCGTAAAAAAACGATCTCTACGGTATCGTTAATCAAGCAGCGTTTTCCAAGCGTTTTAGTGAAAGATTCTGAGGTGTTTCCGGAGCCTCGTGCTAAAGAGCGTGAACAACAGGTGCTAATATTTCCTGGGGGCGACATTGTCGAGGCAGGCTTTGCTCAGTTAAATATGCAGGCAGAGGCTAAGAGTCTTGAACGTCAGTATATTCTCATTGATGCAACATGGCGTAAGGCGAAAAAGATACTACACCTCAATCCTTGGTTAGCAGAATTGCCAAGGGCCAGTTTGTCACTTGATAAATTGTCGAATTATTTGGTGAGAAAAGTACCATCGGAAGACGCGCTTTCAACGGTCGAGACATTTGCATCAGCGGTCGGGGATAGTGCCTTAACGACTTTGTTTGATCTGTTCATGCAAAAACAGATACAGATGATAGGTGCGGATTGTTATCGTCAGAATTACGCAGGTCATATCAATTACAGTGACGATTAAGCTGCATTGAATAACTTAGGCCTTTGTATGCCGGATATTCAGCAAACAGGCTTGAGCCGTGGATGATCTCCGTTATTATCTCGAGCTTGTGAATATTAATAATTAAAAGTTTTGGGCAGAAGAACATGGTGTTTGGCTTAGTTAGCCTGTGTCTTATTAGCGTGCTGGCCACATGGTTGGTCGATCAACTTAGTATTCCCATTCCGGGTGCGATTATTGGTTTGTTGATTGTGTTTGCTATATGTGTATTTCGTGGCAAGCCCGGCAAGTACCTAGAACGCTCTAGCCAAACCCTTACCCTGTATATCCCGCTGCTTATTCTGCCGTCTTGTATTGGCATCATGGATCACTGGCATTTAATCCAAAAAGAATGGCTGGCTATTCTGGTTGCCATCTGCGTCAGTGTACTGTTTACCTTGATTACAATGCCATGGCTATTCGCAAAGCTCGTTTCGAAAGATGAAAGAGAGCAGTCACTGTGATGGACTTTCTCTCAAATCTTGATGCTACTTCCTTACTAACAGATCTGGGGCTGATCTTGGCGACGCTGGCCACTTATTGGCTAGTGCGCAAAGCCTACGTGAAGTCGGGCTTACATCCGCTTTTACAACCCGTGTTAGCGGGTTCTGCTGTGATGATTTTGCTCTTAGTAGTGTTACAGATTTCCTATAAAGACTACTTTGCTTCGGTACAGATTATTCATTGGTTTTTAGCGCCCTCGATTGTGGCCTTGGCAGTGCCCTTGTTTTACGAAGCCAAGCATATGCGAAAGATTCTCGCCAAAATCAGCTTACTGGTGTTTGTGGGAGGGGTCGCCACTGTTGCCCTAGCTGTGGCAATTTTACTGCTCTTTTCAGCAAGCGATGAATCTGTTCTGGCAATGCTGACAAAATCCGTGACCACTGCTGTTGCGGTTTTAGTTTCAGAAGAAACAGGCGCGATTGCTTCCCTCGCTGCTGGGTTTGTGATGATTACTGGTGTCTTCGGCGCAGTCGTTGCACCCTATATATTTCAGAAGTTCTCTATCAAACGAGATGAAGAAAAAGGCCTCGCACTTGGTTTAAGTGCGCATGCGATTGGTACTGTCAAAGCCTTTGAAATTAGTCCGAAGTGTGGCGCGTATTCGATTCTCGCAATGATCGTCAATGCCATCTTCACCGCGATATTGCTGCCGATTTGTTTTTGGTTGTTTTGACAAGAGCGCTACTGATTAGTGGAAGCGGGGCCACAGACCTTACTGATCTTCTGGTAGTCTGAGTAGTCGTTCGCTGCGCCATACTCTCACTATCTTTATTGCTGTTTCATCACGCATATATACAACGCGAAATGGCGCGTGAATCAGCTCTCGAATCGCTTCATCGTTAAACTCAGGTACAACACGTCCGATCTCAGGATGGGATGATAGTGTTTTAATATGCTCAACGATGGATGATACGAAGTTTTGGCCAATATCAGGTACGCCTTGCTCGATGTAATATTCTTTTATGTTTTTTAGATCGTCGATGGCGGATTTTGAAAATGAAATGTCCAAGGCTAGAGGCCTAGCTGCTTTTTCACATCACTAATATCTGAAGTCTCACCTTCTTTTATATCCATCAAACCTTGCGCAATAGCTTTAACAAACTCCAGTTCTTCTTTTGTATTTTCGTAATCATCAAGGCCTTGAACCACCGCAACACCGCGCCCACGGCTCGTCACAAGAACGGGTCTATGCGTATCTTTTGCGTGATTGACGACTTTGCCCGGATTCACTTTCAAATCTGATAGTGGAATTACATCTTCAGAGAATTTAGTTTGCATAATAAAGCCCTCTTTATGAGATTTTTTATAGCACCTGTTTATCGGTGCTGTCAAAGTCATGGGTGGGTGTTATGAGTTGAATTGAAGCCTTTGAAATTAGCCCTAAGTGTGGCGCCTATTCCATACTCGCGATGATCGTCAACGCCATCTTTTCCTAGGTATTATTGTCGATTTGTTTTTGGTTATTTTAACGCCGCCAGCATGGGCCGAAACTCAGCGGCGAAGCCGCGGGGAGTGAAGGTCCAGCCCGCAGGGCGCCTTTGATGTGTTTGCTAAGGCTTTGTGGCACATTTTTTCGAAACTACCTCGTAGATGGAACAGATAACGAAAACCACTAATGCACTTACAGCGGCTGCCTTAGAGTAAATAAGCAAAGAATCTGCGATACCCTCGAACTCTATAAATCCTGCCAAGCCTCCAGGGCCGACTATTTCTTTGCCAGCTTCATCATAGCTTCGTATCGGACCCACGGTTATAAGAAGGAAGTATGGCCACGGAAAAAGTGAACCTAGAAGAATACTTGTGATTAATTTTGGCTTCATTCCCTGATTTCCATGTGAGCCTTAACGCCAAGCTAAGGGGCAGGCGCTGTGCAGCAGTGGCTGTGCTAGCCCAAACTTGTTTGGGCGTCACTTGAGCGCCTGGTTATGACTATTTATTTAGTCGTTTTTTCATGTGATATAACAAGGTACCAATAGGACGATCTTCTAGAGCTCCGTATACCTCGTAACCTAATTTAGTATAAAAAGCTTTGGCATCCATTGTTTTTAAGAACGCGATTACCGCACCATTACTAATACCAAAAGCTTCTGCTTTACTTACCAGCTCTGAACCTAAACCGTTACCTCGTTCTTTGCCCGAAACCCAGACAGTATCTATTTCGAGGCCATCCCAGTAACAGTTTGCGAGAATACCACCAATTAATTCTCCTGACTGTGAGCGTGCACTTACCATGAATATTTTGTCTTCTGATTCTGGCGGTAAGTTTGGAAGCTTACTTTTTGAATATGCGAAAAAGTTACTAGTTAGCTCTTTTACTAATTCAGGTGATGGCGAATTAATTAGTTCATAGTTCATATCCTTTTGAGCCATAACAGTTAATTCTGTGTCTCGCGACGCGCTTGTTTACGACGCATATACATTTTGATGGCTGTTCCTCGCTTAATTGGCTGGCCCAATCATGCCTGAGTTTTATATCCTAAACACAAAGTTGTTCTGAGAAAAGTACGTCTTGCGACGTATATTTCTGTTTTTATTCTTCTTTGAAAATGCAAATAAATTCAAATATTTGGGTGATTTTAAAGAGTGTTTGTCTTTATATGCGTCTTGCGACGCACTAATCTGAAAATAGCTTTTCACCTAAGACGAACAACTGTAATGCGATACGCCGCCAGCGTGGAAGTACTCGCGTGGCCTGAGTTGATAATACTTGTCTTCAATCTCTTTTGATTGTTCGTCGTAAGGGTTAGACAGTATCTCCTGTAGCTCGTGAATCAGCGAGTAATCACCAGCTTCTGCTTGTTGATAGGCCGGAACAATGAGCCATTCACGCCAGATGTATTTCGGGTTCACCTGTTTCATTTCTTGAGCAATTTGAGATGGCTCTTTTGCCGATGCGCTCAGCGCGGCTTTCCATTGATCAAACCAAAGATTCCATTCATCCATCAAACTGTTTGCTGGCTCGCTGTAAAAACTCTTGTGCAGTGCTGAGCTGTCTTCGGGGATGTTCGAGAGCTCACGGAAGAATAGGGTGTAGTCGACAGGCGTGAGTTCCATTAGGCGAATAAGTTGCTTCACTAATGAAGGCTCGACACTTTCTAAACCTAGCTTGGATGCCCACACCTGATTGAGCTCTGCGCGCATTTTATCGAAGAACTCGGTACGTAGTTGTTCTATTACTGTATTCGCTGGTGAATCTGCATCTAAAAGCGGAGACAGTGCAGAGCAGAAGCTTTCGAAATTGACTTGCACGGCATTGGGCTGATTGAAGAACGAGAAGTGTTCTCCTCCGCCAGTCCAAGGCTGAAAGCGTTGCTCAAAGCGTTCGCAGAATCCGAATGGGCCGTAATCAAGCGTGAAACCGCCTGCCGCACAGTTGTCGCTATTGAAGTTGCCTTGGCAGTAACCAACACGCAACCAGTTGCAGACAAGTGAAATGAGGCGGTCACGAAAGGCCTCGACTAGTAAGGCTAATTGCTCATCAAAGGGCAGGGTGGTGTCGATTTCTGCAATGTATTCACGACGGATTAAATGCTCGACGATTTGTTTTAGCTCTTTATGTGCATTGGGATGTGCATCGCTGCGTGCACGGCGTGCGAAGAGCTCGATTTGCCCAACACGTAAAAACGAGGGTGCAACGCGTGTTGAAATCGCAACCGGATTATCCACGAGTATTTCAGGATCGATAGAATCAGATTCCGGTAAATACCAAGGGCGCTCGACGACTTCTGTTTCTGATACAAATAAGCTCAGTGACCTAGAGGTCGCTACGCCAAGTGCGTGCATATGTTCTTGTGCCAAGAATTCGCGCACGCTTGAGCGCAATACAGCCCGACCATCAGCGCCACGGCTATAAGGTGTGCGACCACTGCCTTTTAATTGAAACTCCCAACGTTTGCCATTTAGTTCGGCTTCAACCACCGACAATGCGCGACCATCACCGTAGCCATTTCCCGTTCTGAATGGGCATTGCTGTGTGTATTCAGTTCCGTAAATAGAAAGGGCGTAGCCTGTGGCCCAACCATAGGACTTCATTGGCGCAGGAAGATGTGAGGCATCTCCAGAGAACAATCGGTGAAAGTCTTCTGTGTGTGCAAAAGACTCGTCAAAGCCAAGCTCTTCAAAAAAACTTGGGCTATGCGTAATGTATTTTGGCGTTGCAATCGGAGTTGGTGTGACGCGAACATAATGCCCCGAGAATACTTGGCGTGGGCGGTGATCTTGCCCATCTTCGTTGGATTGTGGATCCGGACTTAACTCGTTTAGCAATGAGTAGTCTGTATGTTCTGCGAGTTCAGAAAGCGATGTAATGCGCGTAGCGATGAGAATGCTCCAGGGTCATAGTAAAAACAGGGCTGACGAATTGGACAAATCATAACACTTCATAAATGGTGTTCGTCTGTCATCGAGGAAATATTTAAATGTGTGTACTGATTATTTGCTGGGCTTGGATTACTAAACGTAATGATAATCTATTTGATATGTTATAACGTAACATTTTATAGTCACGGATAGTCTGTTTTTATTGCCTATGGGATTAGTATGAGTAAATCAAAAAAAGCCTCGGAGCAGTACACAATCGAAACGATTAAATTAGCCTCTGAAGACGAGTATATGAACGATGCGCAACTGGCGTTCTTCAAAGCATTGCTAATTGAGTTGCATGACTCTACACGAGAGAGAATTCAAGAGGCTAAAGATCAAATGTCGAGCCCTGTTGATTCGGCTGACGAAGGAGATCGTGCCTCGTGGGAAGAGCAATGTGCGATTTCTATGCGCATTGTTGACCGAGAGCAAAAGCTACTCCCTAAGATTCAGCAGTCCTTAGAGCGGATTCGGCTGGGCGAGTATGGCTACTGTATTGAATCTGGAGATCCAATCGGTATTCCGCGATTACTTTTAAGACCAACAGCTGAGTACTGCGCAGACGTCAAACAAGCACGTGAAATGCAGGAGCACGTGTTCAGAGATTAGTTAAGCTTGAGAGTAAACGAATGATGGCGCCTCGATGCTTAATCAAAGCATTGGAAGCATTAACTTCCAATGCTTTGATTAAGCAACCACGCAATCACAAACACTTGCGGTAGGGTTAACAGCGGTAAATAGAGTGCTGTTTTCCATGACTTGGTGGTGTCTTTGATGACCATAATTTCGGTGTAATCGGTGGCGACGCCGCCCATCAAAAAACCAAAACTATTACCGGGTGCATTGGCACGAGTCATCAAGTCGGCCGCGATAGGTGTCGAGCCTTCTGAGCAGACCTCAATGATGGTCGCAGCGACTAAGGTCGCAAATAAACCAAGCAAAGTAGGACCGAAGTAATCTTGGAAAAGCTCTAGGCTCACAAAGGCGCGAATAGCAGAAGCGAGCAACACGCCAAACAATATCCATTTGATGATAATGCGTGAGCCATTAATGCCTCCTTGAACAAAGCGTTTAAGAAGCGCTGAATCCCATGACACACCCTTTAGTTGGCGCTTAGCTTCGGGCCAGAATTTGAAATCGGGATCGTAAGGCAGTACGTTCGGGTTGCTTGGGAGTGTTCCGTTTTTTTCAAGTCGATCAAACATCCATCCGGCCGCAATTCCAATGAGCATTGAGAGCAGAATAAAGATGATCGTCCACTCTAAGCCGATTAATGCAATCATGATGATCGTGAGTGAAAGCGAGTTCCATGGGCTAGCGATCAAAAACGCCATGGTTTGCCCAAGGCTTGCGCCTTTTTTACGAAGCTCCATGCCAACCATAAGAATACCGTGACTACACAGATCGAGCAGGACGCCTGCGAAGGTTGCGCGTAATAGGCCTGTAAAGGTTCCGCCTTTACCAAGCATCGATTGCACGAAGCTCTGTGGCACTTGGCTGAGCACTCCGACCATAATCATGCCGAGTACTAAGCCCCACCACATCACATGCATTAAATCGCGTACGCTATGACTGAATGCGCCCAGCCAATGTTCGTGTGAGAGATCTAAAAAACTTGCGCCGTAAAACGCGACCACACCAAGAATAGAACCCCAAAGTAACCAATCTGTTTTATTTGGTTCAGGTGCGCAACAGTTGCTTTGTTCTTCGTCAGCTGGTGGTTTAGAGCCACAGCAAGAACTTGTCGTTTGTTGTGTGTTAGCTTCAGGTTTGGCTGCAGACTTTTCTGCGTTGCCACAGCATGAACTTTTAGTTGTTGGTTCTGATGCTTGATTAGAAGCCGAACCGCAACAGCTTGTTTTCGAATCACTCATTATTCTCCTCCTTACTGCAGAGGGTGTTACTGCTTAGCCCTTCAATAATTGCACACTGGCTGTCGTCGTTGTCATTGCAGCGTGAAGATAGCTGTTCGAGCGATTGCTTCATTTTGCTTAGCGCGGCGATTTGGGAATCTAGTTTCATGAGTTTGTCGGTCACGAAAGCTTTGACATCGCGGCTGTGACGATTCGTATCTCGCAACAAGGCAAGCAGTGCCTTGCATTCATCTAGGGTGAATCCAGTTTGGCGTGCAGACGCCAGAAAATGGAGTTCATCAATCTGTTTGTCGGTGTAAAGACGATAGCCATTCGAAGAGCGCTTGGCACTTACAAGGCCGATGCTCTCATAGTATCTGAGTGTTTTATCGCTTAAGCCTGTTAGCTTAGCCGCTTCACCAATATTCATATTTACACCTATCTCAGTAGTGAGCGTCGGTAAGAATAAAGCTTATAGCTACTGGAAGGTCAAGCGATCTTAGAACGCTTTCTTTTTAATCGAGCGCTAGCCAGAATTTGGCATCTAGTTGCTCGGTTTCGGGCGATAAATCTGGGTTGTGCAGATCAAACTTGATACTGTTTTGGTATTTTTCCAACGGAAACGCTGCTGATGTAACAGGGTGGTTGGTCAGAAAGTCTTGCAGTGCTCCGCTACTTAAGAGAAATTGAAGCCCTTCTTCAACGCGCTTTGCCATTTGGTGCATTTTTGCAGCACCTTCGCTTTGCGCATAAAAGTCCATTGCTTCAAAGCTATGGCAAGAACGGCATGTTTCTGAAGCTTGACTCTCCATCTTATGCCACACCATTTCAGCTAGCTCTTGGCGATGTTCTTCAAACTTTTCTCCAGTATCGATTTTGCCGGTAATGAAATGATGGTAGAGGTCTTTGCCGGCCATGATCTTGGCCCAGAGCATACGGGTAGGGCTTTGTGGTATGTGGCAGTCGGCGCAGCCAGCGCGGATGCCCTCTCGGTTAATAAAGTGATGGGAGGATTGATATTCCTCAAATGGAATATCCCTTTCATGGCAGCTGACGCAAAACTCGGTGGTCGAGGTTGCTTTAATGGCATAAATGCTTGTGCCAGCGAAGATCAGTAATGACAATGCCAACACCTATCAGCCCAAAAATGACGCTTTTCTTGTGTGTCATGATCCCTCTCTTTTCATACCGGTAAAGATTGGAAGCTCAGACTAGTAGATAAAATTTCTTGTATTCGGTTTTTTATTAACGAATTGTTGCTAGAACCTGTTTTTAGAGTGTATTGAACTTTAAGCGTTTTTTTTAATTATTTAGGTAATAAAAAGCCCGAGTACGTCTCCATGCTCGGGCTTTCAAACGCTTTAGGCCTTGGCATTTCAAGGCCTAATTTTTCTAGTCAATGACTAGCCAACAATCTTAAGTGGCACTGCCAAATCTTCAGAAGGTGGTGCGAAAGAAGTTAGGTTAATACCGTCAACCGCTTCTTTGTACTCTTCCAAAGTTGGGAAACGACCAAGAATCGTTGAAAGAACAACCATTGGCGTTGAGCCTAGTAGTGATTCACCTTTCTTCTCAGCAGAGTCTTCTACTACACGGCCTTGGAATAGACGCGTAGAAGTTGCTAGCACAGTATCACCTGCTTCTGCTTTCTCTTGGTTACCCATACATAAGTTACATCCAGGACGCTCAAGGTAAAGGATGTTTTCGTACTTAGTACGTGCTGCTTCTTTTGGATTGTCGTCGTCAAACGTGAAACCAGCGTACTTAGCTAGGATGTCCCAGTCGCCTTCTGCTTTTAGTTCATCAACGATGTTGTACGTTGGTGGCGCAACAACAAGTGGTGCGTTAAACGTAATAGGACCTTTCTTCTCAAGGTTACGAAGCATTGCTGCGATGATTTGCATGTCACCTTTGTGAACCATACAAGAACCAATGAAGCCAAGGTCAACCTGGCGGCCATCGTAGTAAGAAGTAGGACGGATAACATCATGCGTGTAACGCTTAGAGATGTCTTCGTTGTTTACGTCTGGGTCAGCAATCATTGGCTCTTCGATTGCATCTAGGTCAACAACAAGCTCTGCGTAGTACTTCGCGTTGTCGTCTGGAGCAAGTGCTGGAGCTTCGCCAGATTTCACTTCAGCGATACGCTTGTCAGCAAGTGCGATCAAGCCTTTAAGCATCTGTGCTTCGTTGTCCATGCCTTTGTCGATCATGATCTGGATACGTGACTTAGCAAGCTCTAGTGAGCCGATCAAAGTTTCGTTAGTAGAGATACAGATAGACGCTTTCGCCTTCATCTCTGCAGTCCAGTCAGTGAAGGTAAACGCTTGGTCAGCAAGTAGCGTACCGATTTGTACTTCGATAACACGACCTTGGAAAACGTTTTCGCCAGCGAACTTCTTAAGCATTTGTGCTTGAGTCGCGTGTACGATGTCACGGAAGTCCATGTGTGGCTTCATAGAACCTTTAAAGGTTACTTTTACTGACTCTGGGATTGGCATTGCTGCTTCACCAGTTGCCAATGCAATTGCAACTGTACCTGAGTCTGCACCGAACGCTACACCTTTAGACATACGTGTGTGTGAGTCACCACCGATGATAATTGCGCGATCATCTACAGTGATGTCGTTCAATACTTTGTGGATTACGTCAGTCATTGAGTGGTAAACGCCTTTCGGGTCACGTGCAGTGATTACGCCGAATGCGTTCATGAATGCCATCAACTTAGGCGTGTTCGCTTTCGCTTTGTTGTCCCATACAGAAGCAGTGTGACAACCTGATTGGAAAGCACCATCAACATCTGGAGAGATAGTAGAAGCAGCCATTGCTTCTAGTTCTTGGCAAGTCATTGGACCAGTAGTGTCCTGAGAACCAACGATGTTCACTTTAACGCGAACGTCTGAACCAGTATGTAGAGGAGTTTTAGACGTTACGCCAACTGCATTGCGGTTGAAGATTTTTTCAACAGCAGTTAGGCCTTGGCCTTCGTTTGAGATCTCTTTAGATGCTGCGTAAACAACAGGCGCTTCAACACCCAATGTTTCAGCTGCGAATGTTTGAAGCTTCTTACCGAAAGTAACCGCGTAAGAACCGCCAGCCTTCATGAACTCAACTTTCTGAGGCGTGAATGCGTCAGAAACGTCAGAAAGCTCTTCGCTACCGTTGTAAAGCTTCTTCGCTTTTGTATCGATAGTAAGAACAGTACCTGTCGCAACAGAGTATGCTTCTTCTAATACTGGATCGCCGTTTTCATCACGAACAACTTCGCCATTTGCGTCAGTTTTCTTAACCCAGTTTTTAAGGTCAAGACCGATACCACCTGTTACGCCAACAGTCGTCAAGAAGATTGGCGCGATACCGTTAGTACCTGCTACAACTGGACGGTTGTTGATGAATGGAATGTATGGAGAAGTCTTTTCACCAGCCCAAAGTGCAACGTTGTTAACACCAGACATACGTGAAGAACCAACACCCATCGTACCTTTTTCAGCGATAAGCATAACTTTCGCGTTCGGGTGCTTCTTACCAAGCTCAACGATTTCTTGTTGTGCTTCAGGCGTGATCATGCACTGGCCGTGAAGTTCGCGGTCAGCTCGTGAGTGTGATTGGTTACCCGGAGAAAGAAGGTCAGTAGAGATGTCGCCTTCTGCTGCGATGTAAGTAACAACGTCGATTTTTTCTGGGATATCGTCAAGCTTCGTGAAGAACTCTGCTTTTGCATAGCTTTCAAGAATATCTTTTGCGATTGCGTTGCCTGCTTTGAACGCGTCTGCAAGACGTGTTGTGTCTGCATCGTACAAGAATACTTGTGACTTCAATACTTCAGCCGCTGCCGCTGCTTGCGCGTCGTCAGAAAGGGCGATGTCTAGAAGTGCTTCAACAGAAGGGCCGCCTTTCATGTGAGAAAGTTGCTCTAGCGCGAATTCTGGAGAAATTTCTGCAACTGTTTCGTTGCTAAGAGCGATTTCTTTTAAGAAAGCTGCTTTTACGCCTGCCGCTGGAGTAGTACCAGGAAGCGTATTGTAGATGAAGAAGTTTAGAGACGCTTCGCGTTCTGCATTGCCAGTGTCTTTGATTTGGGCAATGATCTCAGATAGCAATTCTGCGCTATCGATTGGTTTTGGGTGTAGACCAAGTTCGTTTTTACGAACTTCGATCTCTGCTAAATAATCTGAATACAAGCTCATTTGAATCTCTCTTCCAAAGTTGAAATTCCAAGGTGTGGACTGAATTTTGGTAAATGTAGTCCACACAAAATTCTTCGAGCGCGATTCTACTGATTTTTAAATTTGTTGTTAAGAATAAACGGTTTGAATACATACAATGTTCGCTATACATTCAGCAAATAGAGATGAACTTGACGACTTTTTACAAACCCAGTGTTTACAAGGGTTTAACTGTAATAAGAATCATTTTTATTTGAGTTTTTTGGGCGGTTTGCACATGGCGATAATGATACAAACTTTGTGCGATATGAGTGACCAACTATGCCTTGCTCGCTATAATCCCTGCGCTTTATTTTGTATGTAGTTTTTAGCATTTGGATGAATAAGTATGACCACTGACGCTTTAGCCGAAATTCATGAATTTCTTGGGTGTGAAACACCGGATCTATGGATTACAAACGCATTGGCCAATCAGGATATCATGCTGATTGATCACGCCCATTGTGAAAAGAAAGCGGCAATGACGGCCTTGAACAACATTCATCGTTACCCTGATGACAACGAACTGCTGAATAAGATGTCGCGATTAGCGCGCGAAGAACTTCGTCATTTTGAACAAGTGCTAAAGATTATTAAAAAGCGCGGCCTGATCTACGGCAAGCTATCTGCTTCGCGTTATGCAAACGGCTTACGTGATCATATGCGTAAGACGGAAACGGAAAAGCTAGTAGATGTTCTTATTATTGGCGCATTCATCGAAGCCCGTTCATGTGAGCGTTTTGCCAAACTTGCGCCGTTCTTAGATGAAGAGCTTAAAGATTTCTATGAGTCTCTATTGAAGTCTGAGGCCCGTCACTACCAAGACTATTTAAAACTTGCGACCAAGTATGCAGGTGAAGATATTTCAGAACGCGTGGCAGAATTCAAAGTCATCGAGGCGGCGTTGATAGAAGAGCCTGATACGGAGTTTCGTTTTCATAGCGGGCCAGTGCACTAAACAATACACCTAATATTCCTCCTAGAAACCTTCTTTTAGTCCTCTTGACCGGTGCTGCCTCTTGCTCTATAAATTCCTTTCTGGAAATTAGATTTTTATATTCTTTCCTTTAAGGAATATTTGTTAGTCCTTTTTATCATTATTTTTCTCGGTATCGCGTCCTTACACTGAGCTCAAGTTGTTAAGAAACGCAGACTTCAGTGGAGAAAAATATGAATGAAACAACACTCGTAAGTAAGAATCTTTTTGGGTTGGCTATGCTCTCTTTGGCGGCATCAAATGTTTATGCCGTCGGCCTACAGGTAACACCTGGGACAGCTGCTTTTGGTACGGCAGGAGTAGGACAAGCGGCTCACGCTTGAGACGCGATGGCTTCTTGGTCAAACTCGGCGAATATGACACAACTAGAAGGTAATCAGGGTGCTGTTGGTGTTGTCGCAGCTGAAACTGATATTAACTTTGAAGCAGAACAACCTAAGGTCGGCCCCGCAAAGAAGGACGGTGGGGATGCCGGCGGGGTTGTTCACATACCATGAGCAGCGTACGTGCATAGTTTGTCTGATGACCTCAAAGTAGGGGTGTCTTTGATGGTGCATTACGGAAACAGTATTGATTATGCCGATGATTGGGCTGGTGCGAATGTCGCGAAGTCTGCCAGCATAGAGAAAATTCAGGTGCAGCCATCCGTTGCCTATCGTGTAACAGATAGTTTGTCATTGGGCGCAGGTATTAACGCAAACTATATCAAGGCTGAGCAAGAGCTAACGGTAATGGGGCAAGATCTTGGCTTAGATGCTGATGATGTCGCGTATGGCTGGACAGCCGGCGCAACGTGGGATCTTAATCAGTCGAATCGTCTTGGATTGGTATATCGCTCAGAGGTCAATGCAGATCTAGAAGGAGATGACAGCCTCAACGGTACAAGCGACTATGCCTCTTTGAACTGGGATAACCCGGCGACAGTCATGTTGAGTGGTTATCACCAAGTCAGTGATAACTCAGCATTTGTATGGGATGTGGGTCGTGTGCTCTACAGCTCTTTTGAAACTACCACTATTTACTCTGAGCTTTTAGGTATGGAGCTAGATATAGATCGTCATTGGCAAGACGCCAATCGATATGCAGTTGGTTGGGAATATGCCTTGAATTCCGATTGGACCTTAAAAACAGGATTTTCTTTAGATGATAGCCCTGTTGATGACCAGTACCGTTCTGCTGATATGCCGCTTGATGAAATCAAACGCTATACCGTTGGTGCGCTCTATAGAGCAACTCCAGAGGTGGATGTGGCATTCGGTTTAGAGTATGCCGATTTGTGAACGCCGAGCGTTGCGCATGAGTCAGGCTTTTTGGCGAGCCCTGCAGGCGAGTACAACAATTCAGCAGTCGCTGGAGCGGTGTCAATAAATTATGAGTTTTAAGCATAAATATGACCGAGGGGTGTTATGAAGTTAGAGAATCTAGCTCGTTGCGATATTAAGTTGTTGGTTGCCTTACAAGTTTTACTTGAAGAGGAGAGCGTGTCTCGCGCCGCTGAGCGCTTGCACGTTACACAATCTGCAATGAGTAAGATGCTCACCCGTTTGTCGGACTTATTTGGCGAAGAACTGTTTTTTCGTGGTACGCAGGGAATTCGCGCAACCGAAAGGGCGCTTGAACTGCAAACACCTTTAAGCGAACTGCTAGAGCAACTAGGCCGACTTGTATCACCACCGGAGTTTGTAGTGAGTGATTGCGATCGAACCTTCAGGATATCTTTGTTAGATAATGTCGCGGCACGCTTATGCCCGCCCTTGTTGGCGCGCTTAGCAGATGAAGCACCCAAAGTGAACATTGAAATGAAGCCTTGGGGGAAAACAAGTTTTGATGATATGGCTAATGGGCAGCTTGATCTTGCACTTAATGTGGTTGAGATCGATAAGGCGAATTTTTATCAACAAGTCCTTAAAGAAATTGATCTCTGTGTTTTGATGAATGTTCGCCACCCTTTGGCAAATAAAAAGCGTTTGTCACTCGATGAATATGTATCTTACCCCTATATCAAAATCATCGTGCCAGAATTCAACGAGAACCATGTGAAGGATGCGCCTATTTTATTTAAACATGGTTTGTCGCGCCGTGTGGCTTTTGAAACAAGCAATATGCACACGGCAATGTCATGCCTAACTAACACAGATTATCTGATGCTTGGTGGGTCTGCAATGAGCGCACAAGCGTTAGCTGAACAAGGTTTAACGAGCGCTTTGTTGCCAGAAGAAATAGAGTTTCCACCTTTTAATTACAAGATGATTTGGCATCAACGGCAAAACAAGCCTGCAGAACACCAATGGTTTCGCTCTTTGGTATTGCGTGAGTTGATGGCGCTGGCACAAAAATAAATATAGAAGTGAGTAAGGAATACTATGAATAAATTTGGCGCAGTACTGTCGTTTTTTATGTTGATGACAGGTGTTGTATACGCAGATTCAAGCACATCTAAACCGTCTATTAACGTCGGCGCTCAAACCCTTCAGCTGCAAGGCAGCGGCATGCGAACTCGTATGTTCATAGATTTATATGTAGGAAGCTTGTATCTCTCTAGTAGCTCTGAGCAGGCGAGTAATATTGTTGAAGACAATGCTCCTATGGCAATTTGTTTAGAAATTGAATCAAGCTTAATTAGTAGTGACAAGCTTCAAGAAGCGACCCGTGAAGGCTTTGAGCAAGCAATTGGTGATATCTCTGCAATGGAGCCAAGAATTGAACAACTTCTCTCAGCCTTTGATGAGCCTATTGATGTTAGCGATACCTTCTTATTGTCTTGGGACCCTGCAAAGTCAGTCATTCAGGTACATCGTAATAACTTTGTTATTTCAGAGGTGCCGGGTTTAGATTTTAAACAAGCATTATTTGGTATTTGGTTGGGCGATTCGCCCGTTCAAGATTCGTTGAAAAATGAGATGCTTGGCTTGTCATCTTAATTCCTCTCGTTTTATCTCGGCACGGCACTAGGTTTTGAGTCTTCCTAGTGGCCAGTGCCTTTTTCTTTCTGGCACACTAGTCTCTCGTGTAAATTGATTGTTGGGTGAGAGCATTATGTGGCTTCAACGTACGATTCGGCTAAAAGCGCAAAAAAGAGGCTTTTATCTCGTTACGGATGAGATTGTTCAGCAAGTACCTGAGATAGCAAACTTCGAAGTCGGGCTTGCACACTTATTCATCAAACATTCTTCTGCGTCTTTATGCATTAATGAAAATGCAGATCCGAGTGTGCGCAGAGACATGGAACGTTACTTCTTAAAGCTTGTTCCCGACGTGGGGCAGGGGAGTTTTGTTTATGAGCACGACTACGAAGGTGCTGACGATATGCCAGCACATATTAAGTCGGTCATGCTTGGATCTTCTCTGACGATTCCGATCACTAATGGGCGTCTTGCTCTAGGCACATGGCAAGGTATTTATCTTGGTGAACACCGTATTTCAGGCGGACCGAGAACGCTCATCACGACCCTGCAAGGTGACTCTTAATCGCCAATAAATCCGCCAGATTGACGTTGCCATAACTGAGCATAAATGCCATTTTTGGCAATCAGCTCTAGGTGCGATCCTTCTTCAACAATACGCCCTTCATCTAGCACGATTAAGCGATCCATCGCGGCGATTGTTGATAAACGATGCGCGATCGCAATAACGGTTTTACCTTCCATTAATTTATAGAGGCTTTCTTGAATCGCAGCTTCGACTTCAGAGTCGAGTGCAGATGTCGCCTCGTCTAAGACAAGAATCGGTGCATCTTTTAATAAGACGCGCGCGATCGCAATACGCTGACGCTGACCACCACTCAGTTTTACACCACGCTCGCCCACGTGGGCTTCGTAACCGGCGCGGCCTTTGACATCACTAAGGTTTTGAATGAACTGATGCGCTTCGGCTTGCTCTGCCGCCGCAATCACCTGTTCTAGAGTCGCCTCGGGTTGGCCGTAGGCAATGTTGTCGCGCACAGAGCGATGCATGAGCGAGGTATCTTGTGTTACCACACCTATTTGCGCCCTAAGGCTTTCTTGTTGAACCGCACTAACGTTTTGCCCATCGACAAGAATTTCGCCTTTCTGAATATCGTGAAAACGCAGCAGAAGATTGATGAGTGTTGATTTACCAGCACCAGAACGGCCAACGAGTCCGATTTTCTCTCCCGCTTTAATTCGCAGAGATAAATCTTTAAGCACTGATTCACCGGCATTGTATTCAAAACTGACCTGATTAAAGTCAATTTGGCCCTTAGCCATCGCAAGCGCGTTTGCATTGTTTTTGTCTTGAATTAGTTTGGGCTGTGAGATGGTATTGATGCCGTCTTGCACCGATCCGATATTCTCAAACAATGCCGACACTTCCCACATAATCCACTGTGACATGCCGTTCAAACGCAAGGCTAAACCAATGGCCACTGCAATCGCACCTGTGCTCACAGAATCAACGGACCAAAGATAAATGGATAAGGTCGCCACCGAAAACAGCAGCAGTGAATTCAGGAACCATACGCTGACATTTAGCTTGGTGACTAAACGCATCTGTGGGTAAACTGTTTGAAGAAAACCATCCATCGATTCGCGTGCATAGTCAGCCTCGCGGTTTGAATGGCTGAATAGCTTAACCGTTGAAATATTAGTGTAGGTATCAACGATGCTGCCGGTCATGGCAGAGCGAGCATCAGCCTGTAAGGTAGAAATTTGTCTTAGTTGCGGAATAAACAGACAAAGTACTCCAACGTATGAAGCAAACCAAAGTAAAAGAGGGATGCTTAGCGTCGGGTCATTCATGGCGAGCACACTGACCATGCCAATAAAATAAACGCTTACATAGAGCAAGACATCGAGCATCTTCATCACAGCTTCCCGCACGGATAACGCTGTCTGCATGACTTTTGTGGCAATTCGTCCAGCAAACTCATCTTGGAAAAAGCCAAGGCTTTGTCCAAGCAAATAGCGGTGTGCATTCCAACGAATGCGCATAGGATAGTTGCCAAGCAAGGCTTGATGAATCACGCTAGAGTGAAGAAGAACGGTGATCGGTAAAACCAAAAGAACAATGACGCCATATCCCGTTAGGGTAGAAGAGTGTTCTTCCCAGAGAGTAGCCGGTGTGCTTGCCGTTAGTAGGTCGACGAGCTCGCCCAAGAAACGAAACAGACTGACTTCCATTACCGCAATGCATGCCGTTAGACATGCCATTATTAAAAGATGCGGAATGACACCACGTGTATAGTGAATGCAAAACGCAACAAGACCTTTGGGTGGTGTTGTTGGTGTGTCAACAGGGAAGGGCTTAACGAGCTGTTCAAAAAAACGAAACATCAAAAATAATTCAATTACGTAAGTTATTATTGGCGTTGGCTAGTATAGTCTTTTGTTCAACTATACTCACTTAAAGATCTTTGGAGACGTAGTATTTGTTACCTTTTATTTCTGAAAAACAGGCACTTATATACGATTGGTTGATGCGTCCGGTAAGTTCAGACAAAAGCTCAATTGAACGATTAGGGCATCGTACGGCTCGTGTATGCTTTGCGATTGTACGAGACATAATGCAAGGCAATGTCTCTTTGCACGCAATGAGCTTGGTGTTTACCAGTATTTTATCCGTTGTGCCGCTCTTAGCGCTGAGCTTTTCATTGCTGCGATATTTCAACGTACAAAATCACTTCCTGCCTGCGATCGAGCATTTTCTCTTACCGATGGGAGAAAAAGGCCAAGAAATTCTGAACTCGATCCTTCAGTTTGTCGACAACGTGAAAGTCGGCGTTCTGGGTGCAGTTGGTCTGGTCTTATTGCTGTACACAGTGGTTTCCCTAGTACAGAAGGTTGAACACGCATTTAATCAAATTTGGTATGTCGCAAGTACGCGCTCAGTTAGTCGTCGTTTGAGCAATTACATGAGCATGATCTTTGTAGGGCCCATTCTGCTGGTGGCTGGTATCTCTCTCGCAAGTGGAGTTTTAGATAGCGCTATTGTGACAAAGCTTCGTCTTGTGGAACCGCTTGGCTTTGTTTTTTCGCTTGTTACCGCGGTTATGCCAGTTGTGGTGTTGATTGCAGCCTTTACTTTTTTTTATACGCTCGTACCGAATACGCGGGTCAAAACTTCTAGCGCCTTAATCGGTGCCATTGTTGCAGGCATTGCGTGGCAAATAGCGGGCAAAGCCTTTACGGCATTTGTGGTGAGTTCGGCGCGCTATGACATGATTTATTCAGGCTTTGCTGTCGGTATCGTTGCTTTGTTGTGGTTGTATGCAAGTTGGTTAATTTTATTACTAGGCTCTGTTATAGCGTTTTATGTTCAGAATGATAATTACATTACACGCTCGCTTGATATGCGCGGGTCACCCATCGCATTAGAGAAAATTGCCTTGCAGGTCATGGTCTCAATTACTCAGGCTCAAGAAAAAAACGGTAAACCGATTAAACAAGCAGAGCTTGAAACAACGCCAAATATTCCGGGCTTATTAATTCGCCAAGTTGTCGAAACACTGCTTAAGAAAAAGCTGATTATAGATGCGGGCTCAGAGGGCGATCGTTTTGTCTTAGCACGCTCTAGTGATTTGATTAGCGTGGCAGATATTTTATCTGCGATTCGAAAATCTCCGCCTATTTATCGCGCTTTTCCACAATCAGGAGCTCAGAAGAATATCGCTGATGTGAGCCAAGTATTAGATGGTTTCATCAAGGAAAAGTTTGCTCAAGTCAGTCTACGAGAACTCGCCGAAGGCAAGGTCGTCCATTAAGTTTCTGCCAATCTAAGAACTCACCGAGCGTTTTCATTCTTTCAATCTATACTCAAATTATCGCGCCTAGAAGAGGCGAAATATTAACGATTGAAAGGATGAATCATGCCATACATTAAAAAGAGTGCCTTGTTTGTTTCAGGCAGCTTTTTCTTTGCAGCACAAGCATTTGCAGGTGCACCAAATTTTATTGATAGTCGCGCGATGGCGATGGGTGGTGTAGGCGTTGCGTCTGCACGTCCTGCTGCGGCAGGCTTTTTTAATCCGGCTTTACTGGCAGTAAAACAGCCTGAAAAACGCGATGGATTTGGCATGTTACTTCCATCAGTAAACGCAATAGCAAGTGATGAAGCTGAGCTTCGCGATGTCGTGGATGACTTCGATGATGATTTCATCAAACCATTTGAAGGTGCGATTACTGACGTTGAAAACAATATTGCGGGCGGTGGTGCAGGCTTAGCCGCTGCTCAAACAGAATTAGCGAATAGAACGCGTGCACTGAACAACGAGCTTCAAAAAATTGATCAAGAACAAGCGCGTGTCGATCTCGGCATGGGTGTGTCAGCGTTGATACCTAGCCAGCGTTTCGGCGCAGGTTTGTTTGTCTCTGGTTCTGCTCGTATTGCAGCAAAAATCAATTACAACGATCAAACCACGCTTGATCAACTAGAAGACCTAGCGCGTAACACCGTGATTACAGACATCGATGATGTTAACGCTCTGTATGACACAGCGAATGACGCGGATCAGTTACAGTCAACCGTGCGCGCCGTTGGTTCAGCATACTCGCAAGTTGGTTTGTCGATGTCGCATAACTTTACGTTTTTTGGTCACGACTATGCGCTAGGCGTGTCACCTAAAATGGTCGATCTACGTGCTTATGACTTTGTAACGAGCGTTGATGAGTTTGAATCTGACGATCTTGAAGATACCAAAGTGAGTGAATCGAAATTCAACCTTGATCTAGGCGTGGCGAGTTTCTTAGATGACGACGAGCAATTATTGGTTGGCCTCTCAGTGATTAACGTTGTGCCAATGGAGATCACCACCAAACCGGGTCGAGACAACACTAACTTGGGTCCGGGTTTTGCACCGCAGGGAATCGATATTGAGCTAAAACCAAAAGTATTGGCTGGTATTTCTTACCAAGGAGCATCTTACGAGTTAGCCGCTGATCTTGAGTTAACCAAAACAGAAGAAGTATTCGGTGAGGGTGATACGCAATACTTGGGTGTTGGCGCAGAATATGATTTGGCAGAGATTTTTCAACTTCGCGCAGGCGCTCGATATAACATTGCTGAAAGTGAAGATGTGCTGCTAACAGCTGGCTTTGGCTTGCGTGCAGCGGGCGTTACGCTAGAACTTGCTGCCTTAGGCAGTACAGATGCAAATACAGTCGGTGCAGGCTTGCAGTTTGGTGTGACTTTCTAAGCCTCAGTTAGCTAAAAGATAAGTCAGAATTTTTATTGTAAGAAACCGCTATTGGGAGACCAATAGCGGTTTTTTTGTACTGAGCATTTGTCGCATTGCCAAGAAAACGAGACCATGTCAGTCTGACACTAGTACTCATAAATCACTCCACTTACAGGAGATGTTGCTCATTCTTATGACCTGTGAGTGAACTTTGTCTTGCCCTGAACCGTAATCATTGCATGCGCCAGAATTGTTTTAGAAAGACACCTTAGCGCGCACGTTCTTGAGGATAAGTGAGCGAGGCGATATGCAAAACGAAGTAAGTTACTCACAGACAATGCCAAACGAACTAAAAATGGAATTGCGTAGCAGCCATGCTGGTGAGATGGGGGCCGTATTTATTTACATCGGCATATTGAGCGCAAGTTGCGATCCGCATGTTCGCGCCTTTGCTCGAGAACACCTTCGCACTGAATACCATCATCTATGTTTATTTGAGGAGCTTATCCATTTGTATCGAGGAAGCTTGGTGCTGCCTCTTTGGGTGATTGCCGGATTCCTGACCGGTTTCCTCCCAGCATTGCTTGGGAGAGATTGGGTGTTTCGTACTATCGAGACAGTGGAGACCTTCGTAGAAGCACACTATCAGTCACAAATTAATCGCTTTGAGGATTTCCCGAATTGGACGCACTTAATTACAATGCTGTCACAATGCCGAGAAGATGAGATGGCTCATCGAGATGATGCGGGCGCGAGAGTGCGCGAACCGGCGAGTCGCCTATGTCAAATTTGGCTCGCTATGGTAGCGCGGGGTTCAGCAGTGGCTGTGTCTATCGCAAAACGAATTTAGGGGCATTTTATCGATGAAAAATTCAGATAGATCTGGTGGTTGTATGCTCTGCGATCGTGTCGTTCCACTAACTTTTCATCACCTTATTCCGAAGAAAGTACATCGCAGAAAACACTATCGTAAACATTTCTTGAAGGAACAATTACAAAGCGGAATTTTCATATGCCGAGCTTGTCATAAGGCTATTCATACACTGTATGACGAGATGACGCTAGCAAAACAACTGAGTTCGCTAGAAGCACTGCAAGCAGATCGTGCATTGATTAAACATGTCCACTGGGTGCGTAAACAGAAAGCATGAGTGAGATAAAGGACACAGAGATATTGCCTCTGATCGACAAGGTATTCGACTTTAACTCTATCTCTCTTGTCGAACTACTAAATTTGCGTGTGCTGCTGCATGATCAAGATCCAATGGTTGATCTTGAGCGGGATTTGAAGGAGCTGTCTCTATATCCCGAGCGCTTAACAGGAAGCTATCAATACGAATGGCTCACCTACTGCAGACGTGCTTTATTTAGTAAGTGCAAAGAGCAAAAATTCTCATCTATTGAAACGCTGAATACTTTTCTGCTCGATTACAAGCATACGTTGGTAAGGTTAGAGCATGTCACCTCGGACACCGAAGTTAAAATTACCCAAACCTTGAGGCTGCTGAATACAGAGAACATACGTTTATTTGAGTCAGCTGCGAGTCGACGAATTCGCGAATTTATCCAATCTTGAGAAGCACGTGTTTCCACCAGCCATAACCTCCGCTGTACTAGTTTTGTACAAGTTGAACTGCGAAATTTGAGCCTCTAATACAAATCCATTTGATACTCATACAGAGTACTTTATCGTCGAGTTTATAAACTCACTGACTCCATAACTAAGAAGATGATGATGAAGACGATGATAGAAAAACATCGCGTCGCTCAGCGGTGCTTTTCGATAGGCCCTGTGTCTGCGGCTTATGAACTCATGGTGGACGCGGGGGAGGTGCGACGAGATGACGCGCAAGTTGCTCTAGCAGCAAAATTAGATGACTTGCATGAGTCTCTTGCCTCGCTCCCGCCAGTACCCTTGCTTACCGACGAGCAGATAGAGAGCAGCCGTTCAAGCAGCAGACCACTGTTACTGGCACGATCTATGGCATCCGCCCAGTCTTTTCTTCGAAAGAAGTTTCATTTATGGTCCTTTGGTCTACCACCTCGGGGGATTTACATTCATGGACCGGTCGGGGTCGGCAAGAGTTTTCTAATGGATCTCTTTTACGCGTCGGTTAATGTTTTTGATGATTCGCGCTGCAATAATGACAGATTCAAACACGCAAAAATTACCAAACGCCGCGTCCACTTTCATGAATTCATGCTAGACGTCCATCATCGAATCTTTGTCTACAAACAGAAGCACCCACGAGGTGATGCGATTCCCATCATTGCGCAGCAATTAGCACAAGAAGCCCAGCTCCTGTGTTTCGATGAATTTC
The DNA here is from genome assembly GCF_001635355.1 of Oleiphilus sp. HI0125. Lineage (NCBI taxonomy): Bacteria > Pseudomonadati > Pseudomonadota > Gammaproteobacteria > Oceanospirillales > Oleiphilaceae > Oleiphilus > Oleiphilus sp. HI0125. The sequence continues at coordinate 20,760 of NZ_LWGF01000112.1, read as the reverse complement.
AGGTGACAGACGTTGCCGATGCCATGATTTTGAAAAGACTGTTTTTATTATTATTGGATTGCAATGTCGTAGTCGTGGCCACCTCGAATCGCTCCCCTGATGCCTTATATGAGGGAGGCATTAACCGATCCCTCTTTTTGCCATTCATAGATATGTTGAAACATACGTTCGACATTATTTCGATGGAGGGCTCCACCAAGGATTATCGACTCGAAAATCGAGCGGATGGTCAATCCTATTTTTGGTCAAACAAGGATGTTCAGGGCGATAATAGTAGTAATAACGATATGCAGGCGCAGTTGGAAGAAATATTTGGTGGCACTGCATCCGGAGCTGAGTCTGAGATCATTAAAGTTCGCTTCGGTCGCACCGTCCAGGTCGCCCGATTGAATGACCGGTGCGCCTGGTTTGACTTTTCCGAGTTGTGCTATCAACCGCTCGGTGCAGCCGATTATCTTTCTCTCTGCGACCGATTTCCGGTCCTCATCATGGACAACGTCCCCCAACTGGATGCCAACCATCTCAACGAAGCGCGACGCTTCGTGAACCTCATTGATGCGTGTTATGAATCTCGCACCCGCTTGGTGCTAGCGGCACAAGTCCCACTCGACGAATTATTTGTCGATTTTGAAGCGCAAGTCGAAAGCAGTGATGGGGATGAAGAATTGTTTGTCAGTGATAAGGGGGGAAACTCGAGTTCCTTTGCGACGACCATGATTCGCACCAAAGATGGGGAACATATGGAGTGGTCGGCGACGGGTCTAATTGGCGTGTCACTGGCACAATTTTCGTCCGCCAATGATCTCGCCTTTTCTTTTCGACGAGCCGCGTCTCGATTAGTAGAAATGGGTGGAAAGGAATGGGGGCGCGAATGACGGATCCGAATGTAGCTTAAATCCCGTCGAGCACGCAAGCGATCCGAGTCGTCTTTATATAAAGCTCGCTGCGTTTAGTTCTTCCTCTACATGAAACTAAAAACCGACCAAGCAGATTTGCTATGCGCTGCGCCAATAATAAATACATAACAGCTTAGCCCTGCGAGCAGGCCGACAAGGCGGTTGCGGGTTGTGTTGCCCCAACGCAGCGTCATCAAGCCAAATCCGATATACAACAATAACGCAATGATCTTCGCGGCTAGCCAAGGCTGTTCGCTCGGCCAAAATGCCCACGTTACCATCATGATTAAACCTGACAGTAGTAAAAATGTGTCGATGAGGTGAGGGAGTATTCGGGTGAGCTTATGCTCGAGCAGTGCGCTTTGCTTTAATGAGAGAATGCCTCTTAGTAGAAAGCCTAATCCTGTGAGGTAGGCACAACTTACGTGAAATCGCGGTTGCTTAAATAGTACCGCAGAAATGCAAAAGTACGCTGGCGTTGCGCTGGGTGTAGATAACAGCGGGAAGACAATCTGGATTCATTAGTGCTGGAAATGAGCCAAGTTTATACGGCAAACATTGGTGGAGAGGGTAGAAAAGTCAGTGCATGCATCTGACTGGATAGGTTCACACTAAATCAACAGCGGACCAAAGGTTTATTACAAAACGTAGCATTGCGAGCTTAGGCGTTCAAATGGATATGGATTATTTATCGTTATTGGAAAACGAGAACCCCATAAAACTAGTCAAAATTACGGAAGTTCTTGCAAGCGAAAAACTTACCATTACTTGCTTAAAAATGGTTAGCAAATGATTCAGGACGTGAAGCTGATTTTGAATAAGCTTTTTGATTAATCACCGGCTCTGAGAGAGTTGAGGTTATGTTGCTCTGTTGGAGCCTCAAAACAATCGACTTGGCCTAACAATAATACATCCGAATTATGCGCTCAAAAACGTGTATTAATTAACATTTGTAATGAAATTACAAAGAATCGGATTTACAACTCCTCACGAAACCTGTGAGATAAGATGCGTCTTTCTTAGGCCTCCGTCTGATATTGTTTAAAAAATTGCTTGAAAGTTTGGTATTGAGTTTTAACGGCCCCTTGTCAATCCTAATCACTCTTTCTCGCAAAGAATATCTTGATTATTGGAGAGGGGCTAATGTTTTAGTGTCTGATTTATTAAAATAAAAATTATTTTTTATAATTCGTAGCGATGCAATATTGTCTGCAGTTTATACGGAATTATGTAAGATTTTTTGTTATGCGTAAGAATATGGAAGAGAAAGCCATATTTATATTTTCAGGGCCATGTCTAAGAGTATTCCCAAGGATAGTTATATACAACTTTCTCCATACAAATGATGTGTCATCAATGTTAGAGAAGTTTGAATTACGCTATCTAGCTGAAACAAATGTAAATCTTATTTATGCAAAAGGTAGAAGAGGGAGGATCCACAGATATCGTTGAACACTTTAAATCCCTGATTGAAACCAATTTCTAAGCTTTACCGATAACGTTAAAGTGTGATTAAGGTACTTTTAATAAAGTTAAACAGTATTGGAACAAAGAGTGTAAAAGAGAGCGCTTACCAGAATTAAATTCAATTTTTGAAAAATCCTAGCACGCATAAGCTGCGCAAGTAGCAAGCTACCTCCGATTGTTGGACAAAGTTAAAGCAATGTCATTAATGTGGGCGTTAGTCAAACTCAGGAAAACTATTACGTGTCATATAAGATAGGTTGGATTAAAAACGGAGTTTTAGTCGAGTTTGTAGGTGAGACTTCGATAGAAGATATAGATGAGGCGAATCAAAAGCTTTACGAAGACGAGCGCTTGTATTCTTGTTTGTTTGTTGTTTTTAACTTTGATTCAGCAGACCTCTCAAAAGTCACATTAGAACAAGTAAGGATTACGGTCGAAAGTGATAGAAATATCTCTTTAGAGTTCCCTGATCCAATACTTGTTATTACCTCCAATCATCCAATTACAGATGCCCTGATCTTCTACTATCAGTTAACCGCAGAGTCGTTTGATGTAAAATGGGATATAAAAAGATTTGGTAGTGTAAAAGATGCATTGCGATGGTGTTATGAATTGGCCTAACAAGGTCAGCTAGCATGCCATCTTTCCGTTTTCTTGGTATTTATATTGATAGGTCATTGTAGTTATTTGATCTTACATATGACCCTACGCTAGGTGTTAAGGATGTATTCTTGCAACTTGTTGGTAAGTTTTTTGATGCTAACTTAATCCAAACAATTCAATTATCGAAAAACTAGAAGTAACATAAACTCATTCTTTGAATGGATAAGCGTCTATAATTTTGATCGCTTTATTTCGCACTGGACGTTTGTACTAGGCAATGACTATATTCTTGTAGAGTTAAAACCCTTGAACTCTGTAATTCGGGTTATATAAACCATGATGACACTAATTTTTTTTATTTTGTTTGCTGCAATATTAGCTATATTCTTCGATAAGAAAGCACTGGGATATGGGCTTTTTGGAGTTGCCTTAATAATCAGTTTATATTGGTTAAATTACCACGCTACAGACCCGCTTTCGATTCTGTTGTGAGGAATCAATTACAATGAACCGCAATCACATTATTGTTTTAAATATATTTGCTTTATTGGGCCTGAATATTGTCTTAATAGTGGGATTGGCGCTTCAGATATTGCTTAATGAGTTGCCTTGCCCTTTATGCTTACTTCAACGTATTGGCTTTGTAATGGTTATGTTTGGATTTATGCTAAATGTAAGGCACGGGATTGAGCAACGTCATTACGGTGTCATTCTTTTGGGAGCTATATTTGGTGCGGCGGCGGCACTTCGACAGATGGCCTTACATGTTATTCCTGACACTCCCGCTTATGGCAGTCCTATCTTTGGCATGCATTATTATACTTGGGCTTTTGTTTTGTTTAGCGCGACCGTACTCGGAGTCGCTATATTGCTAATTTTATGGAAAGAGGAATGGCAGTCAAAAACATATGAAATTACGATCTGTGGTCGTTGGGTATGTTTGCTCACTATTGCAACTGTGGGCGTGAATCTCCTATCAACTTTTGTAGAGTGTGGTCCATTTGAATGTCCGGCAAATCCCGTACGCTATTGGTTATTCAATTAGTCTCCAATCCAACGATTTAATTCTCTGTGGCATATGATTTATCCACACTAACTGAATGTCGAAAAAATCGTAATTTATTCAATATATTTGCTGACTGTTATATTCGAAGATTATCATTTTAATTGCAATCCATTGCATTGCGACAGCAAATAGGAAAATAGAGATTTTCAATGGGTACTGCATTCGGTTTCTCATGCCCTGTCGTGCATTTTATTTCACTTATGCCGTTATCACCAAATCTAAGCGAGAAATATGAATAATGATTCAAAAGGGATGTTATACGGTCTGATTGGTATTCTCTCATTTGGTTTGACATTGCCTGTCACGCGCTACGTAATAGAGTATTTTTCTCCGATGTTCATAGGCCTCGGTAGAGCTACCGTGGCTGGTATTTTTGCGGCAGTATTACTCATCATAACGAGGCAATCTGTCCCTTCAAAAGAACAGCTATACAAATTAATTATTGTTGCACTGGGCGTAGTCGTCGGTTTTCCTGTTCTTTCATCCGTTGCAATGCAAACTGTTCCTGCGTCACATGGAGGGGTTGTACTAGCAATACTACCTTTAGCAACTGCTATTGTTGGAGTCGTGATATCCAATGAAAAACCATCATTTGGATTTTGGGTTACAAGTGTTTTAGGAAGCATGCTAGTCGTTATTTATTCAGTACTTAATGGCGCTAATGCTCTTCATTGGGGTGATATTGCGCTATTTTTCGCCGTATTGAGTGCAGCTATTGGCTATTCTGTCGGAGGGTTATTGTCGAAAGAAATCGGTGGCTGGAGAGTTATATGCTGGGCACTTGTCATATCTACACCGTTCATTTCTATATTTGCACTTTATCATTTCCCGCCAGAATGGAGCTCGGTACCAATAAATATTTGGCTGGGCTTTCTTTATCTTGCACTAGTTAGCCAGTTAATTGGTTTTTTCTTTTGGAACAGAGGATTAGCCATTGGAGGAGTTGTGAGAGTTAGTCAAATACAATTATTACAGCCCTTTGTCACCATTATTGCATCTGCTTTACTTCTTGATGAAATTCTTAAGCTTGAAACTGTAATATTTGCATTGTTAATAGTGATCCTCGTGGCGATCGGAAAGAAACAACCGATATCTGTAGTAAACTAGCTAATTAGTTAAGCTGATTTGGGAGTAAGAATGATCTCCCATGTGTAGGAAAAGTTATGATGCGTAATTATCTCCGTTATTTTTGGAAAGGTCCTAGGAAAACGGGGTGATTATACTTCACGTGTAATTTGACTATGTGTTCTGGATATTAGAAAGAGACCATATTTTTGTCGTAAATCATCAGTATTGTACGGATGCACCCAAGGATTTCGAAGTGACTAATACTTATCAGACTTTTAATTGACGGACTTTGTTTAGAGATATCAATCAATGACTCAAATAGATAGAAAAGATTTCGCGAAGAAAACACTTCTTGGTGGGGTGGTTATTCTATTACCAGTTGCTCTTTTGGTGATGGGCTTTAGATGGTTGTTCCAATTAGTAACGGATCTTATTAAGCCGCTCGCGAATCTAATCATCAATGTAGTAGGTATGCCAGAAATTTTTGCAGATATTCTAGTCTTAACAGGCATGGCTGGTTTGTGCTTTGTAACTGGGTGGCTGGTGACAACAGCTGGCGGTTCATGGTTCCATACGAAATTTGATACCCATTTAGCTCGCTACGCTCCAGGTTATCGTATCATGAAAGATATCGTAGGCCAGTTTTTTGGTGATGTCAGTAAATCCCCATTTGCTAAAGGAGAGGTTGCATTGGTCAAGCTTTTTGGAGACTGCACTACCGAAGTGACGGCACTTGTCACAAGTAAGCATGATGATGGACGATATACTATCTTTATGCCGACCGGTCCGAACCCTACTTCGGGAAATATCTATCATGTTAAGCAGGAACAGGTAACGCTTTATCCTGAGATTTCCGTGAGTGATGCAATGAGGACTATTATCGCGTGTGGTGCAGGCTCGGGAGAGTTATTAGCAAATACGAGTGCTGTTGGATCCAATGTAAGAACGTCGACGAAAAAGGAAACCTCAAAAGGTGATAGTTCCTACGATGATTTGGGGGATTTAATTCAAGATACGCTTTTAGATAAGCGCATTAAACTCTGCTTGCTTAAACACGGTATTGAAACTTTGAATGACTTGCGCCAACTAAGTGAGGATGAGCTGAAAAATATAAAAGGCCTAGGGCCAAAGCGTTTGGAACTAGTGAAGACTTATTTGAATGCAGTGTCTACAGAAACAAAACGTAAAAACTTTAATAAAAATGTCTGAGGTTCTCGGGGACCCTATTAATAATGTTAATGCTTGTTAGCTGACATGCAGGCCTCTCTGGTAAATGTGATCTGCTTTTAGCTTATTAAACAAAGTAAACGTGAACCATTAATTTTTGGTGTAGTCAGGATACTTAGCCTATTAATCGAGTTAGTATTTTGAATCGTCAATAATTCCATAGTTTCTTTTTAGTTCGATAAACTAGCAAATGAGATGTATTTACGATGCGATATCGTCGCGTGCGAATGCGTGTGATTGTATGATTTTGAATATGCGCCTTCACTTTCTCAAAACTAAAAAATGACCAACTTACAGCAGCCCCAAACCATTTAGCATAACAAGGGCAATGCAAACTGGCGCTATGAAGCGAATTGCTAGGAACCATGATTTGAACCAAAATGTTGATTTCAATGCGAGTACTTCTTCGATTTCGTTTCTATGCATTCTCCAACCGATCAATACTGCGACAAGTAGTCCACCAAGAGGCAGCATATAGTTTGCTGTTGCGACATCTAAGAAGTTGAATACGTCGCCAGAAGCTGCAGAAGCTGCAGAAGCGGCCGCACCAATCCACGCAATCGCACATAGACCTGTCACAGAAACAACACGCTTCACGCCTTTGCGCTCAAACCATGCTGCAGAAGGTTCGATCAATGAAATTGAAGAACTTAGTGCTGCGAGAGTTAGCAATACGAAGAACATAAGCCCGATGAACTGACCACCAAACATTTGGCTAAATGCATTGGGTAGTGTCACGAATACAAGGCCTGGACCTGCGCTTGGCTCTAGACCATGCGCGAACACAAGTGGGAAAATCATCATGCCAGCAATAAGCGCCACTAGTGTGTCGACTAAACCGATTGTTAATGCGGTCTTGCCGATGTTGACGTCTGTGCCCATGTACGCGCCATACGCCATGATGCTACCCATACCGAGAGATAGCGTGAAGAAAGCTTGACCCATCGCGGCTAGTACAACGTCCATGGTGATTTTAGGAAAATCTACCTTCCACATGAACTTCATACCACGCGCGACATCACCGGCGAATAAGACGTAACTAAGCAAGATTAGAAGGATAATAAACAGGGCAGGCATCATCACTTCAACCGCTTTACCAATTGACTTTGCGCTACCGACAACCAACAAACCTGTTAAAACAATAAAGATAGTGAGGTATATAAGCTGTAAGCCAAAGTTAGAGGTGAGTTCGCAAAAGTGACCGCTGATAGCCTCTGCAGGTGCATTCATGTAGCTGCGGCTCAGCGAAGCAATGATGTAATCTAAGGGCCAACCAGCGACCACGCTGTAGAACATCAAGATCATAATGCCTGCGCATAAGCCCATTGCCGGTAGTAAGAACCAGTTTTTCGATAAACCATTACGTGCTGCATGATGCTCGACTGCATCAATCGGGTTTGCTTTAGCACTTCGGCCTATAGCGATCTCTGCCATCATGATCGGCAGACCCAACAATAAAATAAACGCGAGATAGATCAGTACGAACGCGCCACCGCCGTATTCCCCAGTCATGTAAGGGAATTTCTAAATATTACCTAAACCGACGGCAAAACCTGTTGCTGCAAAAATGAACGTGAGTTTTGAGGGCTACGTAACGGTAGGGCTAGCAAACATAATCGTCCTTCTTTCGAGGTCTTTTAAACGCGAAAATAATAGTCTTGCTTGAGCGAAATTAAAGCCCGCATTGGTAAATATTAGAAAAAGCTTATTTTTTATCAGATGCGTTATAAGCGCCTGAGCTCGTTAGGCTTTTTTTACATATTGTGCGGTCACCATCATTTCACCGGCGCCATCTACACGGCAGTCTAACTGATGGTCTTTTCCATCTTTGATACGCCAAATGAGGGCCTTGGTTCCTACTTTTAATACTTGAGAGCTGCCTTTCACTTTTAGATCTTTAACCAAAGTCACTTTGTCGCCTTCGGCTAATAGCGTTCCATTAGCGTCTTTCACTTTTAGCATGTCTTCTTCGGCTTGCTCGGCAGGGTTCCACTCGTATCCACACTCCGGGCAAATGAGTAGGTCTCGGTCTTGATAGACATATTCAGAGTTGCAACTAGGACAGGGCAGCAGTGACATGATTACTTAAATCTTCGATTGGGCGATAGGGTTGGGAGAATAGCGCAATCTATCGGGGCTTCCTAATATTAAGCGGATTCATAGTTTTCAGTAATAAAGCGAGGTGTGCAGATTGCCATAAAGATTAAGTCTTCTTCGCCAATGTTTGTGATGCGTTGTCGATCCATAGGGGGGATGCTGGCAGTATGACCTTGGCTGACTTCTCTTGGTCGGTTGTCACCAATCTCGACCAAACCAGTTCCTGAAACAATTACATAGCGCTCAGTTGTATCTTTCAAACGATGCCATGTGGTAGCAACGCCTGCCTAAACGCGAGCCTGAGTAATAGACACAACTGGGTCTTCAGGATTATTTGATAATTTTGTGATGTAACAGCATTCGGCTTCGAACAGGGGTTCTTGGGGTATATAGGGAGCTTATTGGTTTTTGTTCTGATTAAAGCATTGCACCAATCGCTACCCCAATAAATAGGGTCGCAGAGACGAAATCTAATCGGCGCTGGTTTTTAGGATTCGTGAATAACCCCGATACAGATTTCGCCGCTAGGCCATAGCTTAATTTGCATAAGCAATCAGCTATAAACCACGATCCGACGATCACGGTAAGTTGAACGAGCAAGCTTTTTTGAGGATCAACAAACTGAGGCAGTAGGGCGATAAAAAACAAGATGTCTTTCGGATTACTAATCCCCATTAAAAATGCTTGATGAAACAGTGGCATTTTTTTATCCGGATGACTTATTTGATGAGAAGTTTGATGGGATGCTTGATTTGTTTCTGTTGTTGGCTCGCTTATTTCGCTGGAAGGTTGAATCAGTTGAATTCCTAAGTACAGCAAATAGGCTGCACCGGCGTAACGGATGATATTGAACAATAACTCTGAGCTGACAACGATCGCACCTAGGCCTGATGCTGAAATAATTAGCAATACGCTTGAGGCCAAGCTGCCACCGAAGAGCACTGGTGCAGAAGCACGAATGCCTTGTTTAAGCGTGCTGTTTACCATTAATAACGATAAAGGGCCCGGTATCGCGATGACGATGATGATCGCGGTGAAGTAGAGGAGCCAAGTTTCAATTTGCATTCGATATCCGTTTTCTGTTGGTGTCATGCCGGACGTGATCCGGTATCTTTCAGCCTTACAGGCTGGTTTAATTTAGTACTACTTATCTTGTTTTTATGTTCTTTCTTGCTCGCACAAGAAAGAACCAAAGAAGTGCATACCTGCTCTTCGGCCCTTCGGGTTCATTCGTAACTTGGTTAAAAATGGCGCTGCGGAACTTATCCGCTTCGCGGATTTCGGACAGTCTTCGCTGTATCCATTTTTAACTTGCAGTTACTCATCCTTCGAGAAGGCAATTTTGCTTCGATAAAGTTGGTGATTACACCAATTTCCTTTCGCGACTCACCTAGTCAGAAAGGGTAGTGTAGGCTTCGATTAAGCTTTACGAATACTCCTAGCTTTATCGGAGTAGCCTCTTTCCCCATCTCGAAGGGCGAAAACTCGCTAGTTCAAATCGGATTAAGCGAGGACTGTTTGAGCGTAGCGAGTTCCGCAGCGCCGATTTGAACAAGAGTTTAAGCGTAGCCGAAGACCCTGAGAGTTTGGGTCGCCTTTAGATTCCAAAGACCTTTGGCGATGCAAAGGTCTTTGGGCGCGGTCGGCCGCCGCCGGCAGGATAAATGGAAATAAATCTGTCATGCCGCGAGCCAACGCATAGCCCTTAACTCGACCTTTAGGTCGAAACCTGAAATCGCATCCTGTGGCAAAGCCACAAAAACAAAAAAAGGGGCCAAAGGCCCCTAAAAATTATCAAGCTCAGGAGTTGTGCTTAATAAGGAGTCGTTAATAGCAAATGCTATTTAGAAGCCATCCAATCGATGATTTGCTGACGTTCTTCGTCAGTCATCTGAGTCATGTTGCCAAGAGGCATATAACCCGTTTGGGTAACTTCAATAAGTTTCTGTTTCATTGCAACAACCGTGTCGATGCTTTCTAGCTCAACGCCTGCTGGTGCGCCCGCTGCTTCAAAACCTGGTTGTGTTGGTTGCGCTGCGTGGCAGGTTGCACAACGTGCCGCCATGATATTCATTGCTTGCTCGTCGCTGATCACAGTTGCGTTCTCTGATGGAGCAACCACTTTTTGTGTGTGCGCCATAACGCCAGCAAGTGCTACAAGCATGACCGCTGCAATTACTAGGATCACAGGCTTGAACTCGCCACGGTGACGCAAGTTAAAGAAGTGACGTGCGAAACCAGTGATAAAGATTATTGCTGCCAATACTGCCCAGCCGTACTCGTGCGAGTAAGTCATTGGGTAGTGGTTGCTGATCATGATGAAGATCAACGGTAGCGTTAAGTAGTTGTTGTGCGTGGAACGCAACTTCGCAAATGCACCGTACTTAGGATCAGGCGCTTCACCACGTTGTACCGCTTCAACAAGCGCACGCTGTGAAGGCATTATGCCGAAGAATACGTTACCCGCCATGATAGAACCGATCAGCGCACCTACGTGGATGTATGCACCACGATCTGAGAATAGTTGGTCTGCAACCCAAGCCGAGAAAGCTAGGAAGGCAAATAGTACAAGACCAAACGCACCGTCTTTATGACGAAGAGGCGTTTTAACAAGAATCTCGTAAACTGCAAAACCGATAGCGATGAAGCCCATACCAAGGCCAATTGCTTCCCACTGGCTAAGTTCAAGCTTGCTGTTGTCGATTAAGAAGCTCTCTGCGCCAACGTAGTATACAATCCATAGCATCACCATACCGGTTAACCATGTTGTGTAGGCTTCCCACTTGAACCAGTGAAGGTTCTTAGGCATCGCTTCTGGCCCAAGCTTGTACTTGGCAACTTCATAGAAACCACCACCGTGGATTGCCCAAAGGTCACCACCGATGCCTTTGTCTTTTTTCCACTGCGGCGGATTTTCAAGGCTGTTATCAAGCCATATGAAATAGAACGACGCGCCAATCCACGCGACACCCGCGATGACATGGAACCATCGGAAGAATAGGTTTAACCACTCTAGGAAATAAGCTTCCATTGTAAATATCCCTTATTGTTTCTCGTGGGCAAGTTCGCCCGCGACATAAGTTGCTTTAACTGAGCGGTCGTCGCCCAAAATGATCATTGCGAACAGCTTCTCGAAGAGTGTTTTACACTTCGACTGCTTCAAACTCATCAATGGTGTTGAATCGTAATCAAGTACCGCAAAGTCAGCTTCGCGATCTGCCTGGAATGAACCAATTTTGTCGTCTAGTTGAAGTGATTTTGCGTTGCCTAAGGTCGCCAAGTACAAGCTCTTAAGTGGGCTTAATTTTTGACCTTGTAGCTGACAGATTTTGTAAGCTTCGTTCAAAGTTTGAAGCATAGAGAAGCTTGTGCCACCGCCAACATCTGTTGCAACGGAGTAGCTCACTTTCTCTTTTTCAAGCTTTTCTACATCTAGCAAGCCACTACCTAGGAATAGGTTAGAAGTGGGGCAGAAGCTCACGCTTGCGCCTGTCTCGCGAAGACGTTCGTGCTCGCGAGGCTCAAGGTGAATACCATGAGCAAACACTGAGCGAGGGCCTAGCAAACCGTACTGGTCGTAAACGTCTAAATAGTCTTTGGTTTCAGGGAAAAGCTCACGAACGAAAGCGACTTCGTCTTTGTTTTCACTGATGTGTGTTTGCATGAACGTGGTTGGGTGCTCTGCCATTAACTGGCCAGCTTTTTCCAATTGCTCATGCGTAGAGGTGATCGCAAAACGCGGTGTGATCGCGTAAAGCTGACGGCCTTTCTCGTGCCATGCTTCGATCAACTCTTTGCTGTCTTGGTAAGAGCTTTCTGGTGTGTCGATGAGGAACTCTGGCGCGTTGCGATCCATCATTACCTTACCGCAGATCATACGCGTATTTCGTTGCTCTGATGCTTCAAAGAAAGCTTCAACACTTTGCTTGTGCATCGTACCGAATACAAGCGCTGTTGTAGTACCGCACTTCAATAGCTCGTCTAAGAAGAAGTTAGCGATTTTAGATGCATATTCTTTGTCTTCAAATTGACGCTCAGCAGGGAAGGTGTAGTTATTCAACCAGTCTAATAGCTGTTCGCCATACGATGCGATCACTTCAACCTGAGGGAAGTGAATGTGTGTGTCGATCATACCTGGAATAATAAGTTTGCCAGAATAATCAACGACATCCGCATTGTCGTATTTGCCAGTAAGTGCTGAAGCTTCGCCAGTTTCTAGCACTTTACCGTCTTGAATTACGAGTGCGCCGTCTTCAAAGTACTCATAAGCTTTCTCGCCGTCGACATCAGGGTCTGACAAGAAATGGAGAATAGATGCGCGATAAAGTTTGATACTCATAGTTTAATCTTTACAGCTATAGTGAAATTTCGATTTTGACGTCGTCGTCAAGGTAGATTTCTTCACAGTTGTGGCCGTCACCAGAACGGTCTACAACAAGAAAATCACAGACTTTGTATAGGCCAAGCACAGGGTGATGCCAAGTGTTCTTTCTGTAGTTCACACCTTGGTCTTTGGTTGCTAAGAACAGGTGTAAATTTTCCGGCTTCAAGTCTTCAACCGGATCTCCTACCAATACCAAGTAGTCTTCCCCAGAAAGTGGCTGAAATGATTGAGATCCAAATGGGTGGCGCTCCATCATCTTGATTGGCATTGGCAGCGCACGTGGTTGTGCACGGAAAATATTAATGATCACTTTGTCATCAGCAGGGTTCTCAACTTCAGTCGTAACCAAGTTATGAAAACGCTCTGTGTTGCCATCATTGATCATGATTGGCTTGTTGCCATCGCACTGAACCACTTCACCGAAAGGCGCAAATGCCTCAGCTGTAAGTGGCTTAGGTGTGAGTTTGTAAGTCGCCATGCGCTTAGCTGCCTCGGTACGTAGAGATGCCGTAAGCAGAAACTAGAAGTGGCACGTGGTAGTGCTCTTCAGGCTTCTCGATACGGAAGTCAAAGTTTACGCTTGGGTAGAAACAGGTTTTGCCTTGCTTCTCGAAGTAGCTATCCGTATCGAAAACAATGCGGTAGATGCCTTTTTCACGGTCTTGGCCTTCGAGCCAATCAGTGATGCGGCCATCGCTGTTAGTCACGCCAGAAGCGATCTTTGTCCACTCGCCGTCTACTTGCTTGAAAAGCTCAACTGCGATGTCTGCTGCTGGGCCGCCTAGGTTAGTATCTAGTACATGCGTTGTAATAGGACTTGCCATGGTAAGTTTTCCTACTTTCGTAAATTCTCGTTTGCTTTATAGAAGGCACCATATGCTTTGTTAAAACTGTGCTCGCTCGGTCACGTACTTGCGTGTACGCTCCCTTTCTGCGCGCAGTTTTGCCTTGCCTATGGCGCTCCTATTTCAGCACCGTAACCTTGGGTGACAGTGCTTCTTTCAACTTGTTTAATGCTTTCTATCGCAGCACCGAAACTATCTCAGGACAGTGCTTAATTCCTTCGTCGTTCCCGCGCAGGCGAGAACATATCTGTCTAACTTTCGAACTATGCGCTTGGAAGCAACTTATCAATACGAATTGCGGTGATTAGTGCTTGCTGACCCGCTGCATTCTGAAGCTCAGTCTCACGGTCGTTCGGTAGACGTTGCTGAAGAAGTTCGTTCATTTCAGCGGCGCTTTTACCGGTTGCACAGACGATGAAGATAAAGCCAAACTTTTCTTCATAGTCAGTGTTACCTTGCGCAAGCGCTTCAATCGTCGCGTCATCCGCTTCGTTTACTGAAGACTGTTCACCTGAAGCAAGCTTCTTGGTGTGCGCGTACTTTTCACGAAGACTAGTTACGTCACCGATTTTTGGATGTCCTTCGAAGGCTTCCAAAAAGTCTGCTTCGCCCATGTTTGCCCAAACGTCTTTCGCTGCTTGATGGCACGCTTCGATCGATGCGAAAGGAAGTGCTTCAACCATGCCTGCTACCCAGCGTGAGCTGGTGCAGCAGTTTGTGAATGCGAAAGTTGCGTCTTCTGCGTTCAACGCGTTTAGTGCGTCGATTGTGTAAGTTAAATCTGCCATGTTCGTATCAGTCCCTTACTTCGCTTCTGGGTAGCCCCAGAGACGTAAGCGACTGATGCCACCATCTGGGTACATTTTGATGCGAATGTGCGTGAAGTTTGTTTCAGTGTTTTGAACTTCTGCAGTGAAGGTGTGCTCACGGTCTGCGTGAAGCACTGTGCGCGGCATGATTTCAGTCCACTCAATTTGGCTCGCTTCTTTACGACCAGCCGTCAATGCGTCTTGATGTGCATCTTGCTCAAGCATGTCAACGTCAGCAGATTGTTCTGCAGTCAGTACAGCGCCTTCTAGTGAGAAACCGTTAGGGTAGTTGCCTTTAAAGTGGCAAGTGTCTACCAAGATCTTGTTGATGCTGCCTTTTGTCGCAAGCTGAAGAACCAACCAGTCATTGTTGCGATCAACAGTCTTATCGCCAACATTACGACGACGCTTAGTTTCCCAACCGTCACCCATGTTTACGCCACGCTCTGGCATCACAAGGTTTTGCATGTGGCTGAAGAACATGTCTGAACATACAAGAGGGCGTGCGCCATTTTTGATGTATGCAAGGTCTACTGGCTCGTTTGGTAGGAAGTGTGCAGGGTCAACAACGACGTCACCATATACACGCAAACGTGCAACACCACCGTCTGGATACATGTTGAAGCGAACGTGTGTCCAAACTTGCTCTGAAGATTGGTCAGCCACTTCGATAAGGTTTTCGCTACCTGGCTCAACCGCAGTTTTTGGGATGATTTCAACCCATTCAGTGCTGTCGGTAGGCTCGCCAACGATGTTTGCAGCTTCAAGAGAAACGTGTTGTGGCGCGTTACCTAAAAAGTGGTTTGTGTCAGCGTTGATCGCTTTGATCACGCCTTGTGCACCTAGCTTGATGATACACCAGTCGTACATCAAGCCATCGTCTGATGATCCATCAGGAAGGAAACGACGACGGCGAGATTCCCAGCCGTCCATCCACTTACCACGATCTGTAAATTTGTCGTCGATAAATACGCCACGGCCTGGCTTAAGCAGGTTTTCCATTTCTGCGAAAAAGTCGTTACTGCAAGATAGCGTTTGACCGCCAAGACGACGCGAAGCAAGGTCGGTGTAACGTAATTCGAAACGGTTCATTTGCGTATGTGGAAGCATGTTCGTTGTTTCTCTCTATAAATAGGTGCTAGTCAATGTTTGTTAAAGTTGATTCGTCTGAACTTGGCGCGTTGTTCTCAGTAGGCAGAGAATCAAGCTTCAAGCGATAACCTTGTTCTTGGTTATCTACCTCACCACCAAGCTCTTGCTTGATGTCTTTCCATGCGAGGCCGCGTCTTACTTCAGTTTGTTTGTCGCTGTTTTGGATGGCGATCAGCTCACCCGCAATCGAAACCGCGACTTCCATTGGCAACTTGCCTGGTACTTCTGCAAGCCCAACAGGGGATTTAATGGTCGCGATTTGCTCTTCGCTATAACCGCGATGCGCTAAGCGTTTTACAAAACGCTCAGCTTTTGTGTCTGAACCAATTAAACCAATATGGCGAAGTTGGCCGTGATCAAGCGCTGCCATACTTAGTTCGAAATCTAAAGCGTGGTTATGCGTCAAAATCAGAATGTCGGAGCCTGCTGGCAAGCTCGCGATTTCATATTGAGGTTCTTCGCTGACAATTTTGGTGACATTGGCAGGCATGGTTTCTGGAAATAGTTCTGGACGAGGGTCAATCCAAGAAACACGACAAGGCAGGGCGCCAAGAATTTTAATCAACTCTTTTGCGACATGACCTGCGCCAAATAAACCAATATGAAAACGGCATGCGCCAAAGGTCTCAATGAGCACTGTTGCGCTACCACCGCAGCACTGGCCTAAAGAAGCTCCAAGCGGAAAGTGGTGAATTTGTTGACTGTCTTCATTGGCTGTTAACAGTTCACGCGCTTTGTTGGTCACCACAAATTCTAAGTGGCCGCCACCAATGGTGTCGTAGGTACTGTCAGCTGTAATCACCATCTTGCTGCTGTTATCACGTGGCGTAGAGCCCGTGCAGCCAAGAATAGTCACCAAAGCATAAGCGCTGCCAGAATCCTGACATCGCTTTGCTGCATCGAACCATGTTTGTGAGCGCATTTGAGTTACCTAAAGTTCCTTTGTCCTAATGTCGTATTAGGAGTTCGCTATGTGCTTGCGAGTTTCGTTCACCGCATTCAATACACACTCAGGCGTTGCTGGTGCGTTCATTGGCGGGCTGAACTTGTATTCCGCCATGCTTGAAACGGCGTCGCGTAGTGCTGACCACGCTGAAATACCCAACATGAACGGAGGCTCACCCACAGCTTTCGAGCGGTAGATAGTCTCTTCTTTATTTGGAAGTTGTTCCATAAGCTTCACGCGGAAGTCGATTGGTGTATCGCCAACTGCTGGAATCTTGTAGGTCGCTGGGCCGTTTGAAAGTAGGCGGCCGTTGTCGCTCCATACGAGATCTTCTGTGGTCAACCAACCCATGCCTTGAATGTAAGCACCTTCGATCTGACCGATGTCGATCGCAGGGTTAAGTGACGCACCAACGTCTTGTAGGATATCTACGCGTGTGACTTTGTATTCGCCGGTTAGGGTGTCCACAATCACTTCTGACACAGATGCGCCGTTTGCGAAGTAGTAGAACGGACGACCTTTACCTGTGTTGCGATCGTAGTGGATCTTAGGCGTTTGGTAGTGACCGCTTGAGAACAATGGTACACGCGCCGTGTAAGCGTTTTGCGTGAATTCCGCAAATGGCGTCCACACTTCTTCGCCATCTGCTTTCACTGCAACAACGTGGTTGCTTTCAAAGCGAATCTTGTCTTCGCTTGTACCGTTAAGTTCAGCTGCGTACTTGATCATGCCGGCTTTGATGCGCAAACAAGCGTCGCGTGCTGCCATGCCGTTCAAGTCAGAACCTGAAGATGCAGCCGTTGGAGACGTGTTAGAGACTTTGTCAGTACGTGTTGCTGTGACCTGAATAGTGTCTAGGTCGACTTGGAATTCGTTGGCAACAACTTGTGCAACTTTCACGTATAAACCTTGGCCCATTTCCGTCCCGCCGTGGTTTACTTGGATCGAACCGTCTGTGTAGACGTGAACCAAGGCACCGGCTTGGTTAAGGAACTGAACAGTAAATGAAATACCGAATTTAACAGGAGTCAGCGCCAAGCCTTTTTTCAAGAACGCAGAGTTTGCGTTGAATTGCTTGATCTCTTCGCGGCGCTTCCAGTACTCAGAGCTTTCCTCAAGCTGAGAGATCAATTCTGGAAGTACTTCTTGCTCAACCGTTTGGCCGTAGTGTGTTTCGTTACGTGGGTCGATGCTGCCATCTTCCAAGCGCATTGAATCGTGCTTCACGCCGTAAAGGTTGCGCTTACGAATGGTAAGCGGGTCTTCGCCAAGATGACGCGCAATGTCGTCCATCATTAGCTCAGCCGTGATCACACCCTGTGGGCCACCGAAACCACGGTAAGCGGTCGCAGATACAGTGTGTGTTTTACAACGGTAACCAGTAATGGTTGCATTGTTTAAGTAGTAGGCGTTGTCGCTGTGGAACATCGCTCGGTCAACGATCGCGTCTGACAAATCAGGCGAGTTACCACATTGGCCTGCCACATTAATAACGGCACCTTGAATAAGGCCTTGTTCGTTGAAACCAACTTTATAATCGTTTTGGAAAGCGTGACGCTTACCCGTCATGATCATGTCATCGCCACGAGACATACGGTATTTCACCGGACGCTTAGTGTGGTGCGCTAGCAATGATGCGATACATGCAAGTGGTGCTGCTTGGGTTTCTTTACCACCGAAGCCACCACCCATGCGGCGTACTTCAACGTTTACTTTGTTGATGCTGATATCAAGCACTTCTGCAACGAGCTTTTGTACTTCAGTCGGGTGCTGGCTAGATGTAAAGACATCCATACCGCCGTCTTCTGTCGGTACAACTGTTGAGATCTGACCTTCTAAGTAGAAGTGCTCTTGGCCTTTTACGTAGAAGTCGGCAGAAATAACATGCTCTGATTCAGAAAGTGCTTTGTCTGCATCACCACGTTGGTGTGAGTGCGTAGGGCGAACGAAGAACTGATCCTTCATTGCTTTATCAACAGTAAGTGTTGGCTCAAGTTCTTTGTATTGAATCTGAGCCAAACCAACAGCCGCTTTCGCTTGTTCGTGTGTTTCAGCCGCAATCGCAAAAATAGGTTGGCCGATGTATTCACACTCGCTTTCAACTAATACTGGATCGCCCGGGAAAACTGGGCCAATGTCTGTATGACCCGGAACATCTTTCACTGTAATAACTTTTACAACACCGGGTGCTTTTTCAACAGCGCTTAAATCCATTGATTTGATAAACGCGTGTGCGTATTGGCTACCACCGACCGCTACGTGCAGCGTGTTTGGCAGTTCTGGCATATCGTCAACATATACTGCAGTACCGGCAACTTGTTTCGCCGCACTTTCGTGCTTCATACTTTCGCCAGTTTTACCCTTTGCAGGACGCATGCGTTTGTTATCTTCTACATCAATCAACTTACGCATTGTTGTTCTCCTGCGGGTCGTACGTGTTTACTACATCTTTCGCAGAAAGTGTGGTGGTAAAGATTTGCTCTACACGGCTAACGCTTTCTGGGTTAAGAATCTCTAATGCTGCTTTCTCAAGAAGACCTTGTGTTACCTGAATACGGTAACCTGCCGTTGCACGTACATCGCTGAATGGCTGGAAGTCTTCAGAGGCTTTTTCTCCTGCTTTGCGGAAGGTTTCAACCGTCATTGGTTGGTTGATCAATGCTGCTTCAATTGCTGCACCCGCTTTAGGGATGGCAGCCATGCCACCAAAGCCTGTGCGTACAGCCGTAATTTTGCCACCTTGTACTTTTACTTTGATCGCAAGAAGCACTGCTGAAATATCGTCTTCGATACGCTTAGAGATTTTGTACACTTTCAAGTGCTCACACGCTTCGCGGCGTGGAATACGGATCGCGCGGATGTATTCGCCAGTCTGAAGAAGTGTTTTCTTGTAGTCCAAGTAGAAAGTGTCTAAAGGAATCCAGCGGTTGCAATTTGCACCCGCGATTTCGATATCTGCATTTAATGCAATTAATACTGGTGGCGCGTCACCAATTGGTGATGCGTTTGCGATGTTGCCGCCCATGGTTCCGTTGTTACGAACTTGGCGTGCTGCGAAACGCTCTAGTAGCTGAGCGAACTCAGGGAAGTGCGCTTCTAATACTTTTTCGCAATCAGTCAGTGATGCTGCACCACCGATGGTGATGTAGTTAGCGTCTTCACTAATTGTTTTCAAGCTATCGATTTGATTGATCGCAACAAGCTTATTAATGCGACGATTCATTTGCGTCACTTCAAGTGCTAGATCGGTTGCACCGGCAACGATTCGTGCATCAGGATGGTGCGCAATAATCTCTTTAAGCTCTGATTCGGTGCGAACGCTCCAAGATTGACCTTCTTCATTGGAGGTTTCACCTTTGTTTGAAGGTGATGTGCTAGAAGGTGTCCAAATTTCTGCTTTCACTTTGCCTGGGTATGATTTCATTGACTTCGCTGCGTCAATAATTGGCTTGTAGCCAGTGCAGCGGCAAAGGTTGCCAGAAAGTGCGTCGTAAATTTCGTGAAGTGTAAAAGTCTTATCTGAAGGTGTGTTTTCAAATAAAGCGGTTAAAGACATGATGATGCCAGGAGTACAGAAGCCGCATTGTGATCCCTGCTTATCTACCATTGCTTGCTGAGCAGGGTGAAGCTCTGAACCATTAGCTAATGCTTCAACAGTAATAAGGCTTTTTCCGTCAATCTGTGCGAGGAAAGTGATGCATGAGTTGATCGCACGGTAATGCCATTCACCATTGTGCATTTCACCCGCTAGTACTGAACATGCCCCACAGTCACCAGAGCCGCAGCCCTCTTTAGTGCCAGTTAAGGATTGGCGTGTTCTCAGATAGCGAAGAACGGTCATATCAGGCTGGATGTTATGTTCGCTAACTTCCTGACCATTTAAGAAAAAAGTAATCACGTCTTTACCTCAAGTTGCTGTAATGCGAGTAAGACTCGCGCAGCAATAGTTTTAGTTCGTTTGACGCCGTTCGCAAATAATACATATTTGTGAAATCAATAAAGGCGTTTTATGCATAAGTTTCACGAGTGTACATTAAAAAACTGACCGAATGGTAAGTGAAATTTGTAAATTCGTTATTTTTTTTGGCTAAATCCCGAACTAATCAACACTTTGAAGCTGTGATATGGATCAATCAAGTCTCAAAATTGAATCTATATAATTACAAATATAACCAAATGGTCAGCTAATTTTATGAATTT